>JAZORJ010000145.1:0-4365 GCA_045656525.1 Faecousia sp.
CCGGGTATGAACCGGGTACTCTACCAACTGAGTTACGCCGCCATATGACTGCTCACTTCAGATCCACCGAAATCAGCTATGTCATTATACTAGAAGGATTCCCATTTGTCAAGCAAAAATTTACGCATTTTTAAGGAAATCCGCAGGCAAATGCAATAGACTTACTTTAAATCAACTTCGCCCAGCTTGGTATCGGTGATGTAGTCGCCCTTGAAGCTGCGCAGAGTGTCCATGTGGGGCTGGCCGATATGTACCTGCTGATGCTCCTTGGATGTCCACTGCTCGATGAGCAGCAGCTCGTTGGGGTCTTTTTCGGACAGGTAATAGTCATAGCGGATACAGCCGTCCTCGGCACGGATGGCATCCAGAACGCCGGTTTCCTTTACCTTTTCGATAAATGCTGCACGCTTTTCCGGCAGGCAGGTGAATTTAACATAGATGGTATACATATTTTATCCTCCTGTGATTTTTTCTCATTATACCACGGCATCACAAAAATGGGAAGTATTTTCCGGAAAAAAGTGCGCAATACACCCCGTGTTGACTTTTTGCGCTTTTGCGGGTATAATATGCTAGTTAAAGTGCGTATTTTGCCGTTTTTTGCAAACGGGAGAAAGGAGGGCTCAGCGTGCTGAAAACAAACGAAGCGGTTCGGAAATTGTTTAGTAACAACGAAAAACTGCGGACATTGACACAAGAAGATGTGGAGCAGGTTCAGCAGGTGCTGCTGGGCATGATGGACGATTTTGACCGTCTGTGCCGCAAGCATGGGCTCACATACTTCCTCTGCGGCGGTACAGCACTGGGTGCGGCCCGGCATCAGGGCTTCATTCCTTGGGACGATGATGCGGATCTGGCCATGCCCCGGGCGGATTTTGACCGCCTGACGGAGCTGGTGACCGCGGAATACGGCGATCGCTACTGGGTACAGAGCTTGGAGAACAACGCCCTGTATGACCTTCCGTTTTTGAAGATCCGCAAAAAGGGCACCCGTTTTTTGGAGCTGTTTGAGCCGGATCCGGAGCATGCAGGTGTCTTTTTGGATATTTACCCGCTGGAAAATGTGCCGGATTTTTGCGTTTTCCGCTGGATTCACGGCGCAATTTCGGATTTCCTCCATCTTTGCTGCTCCTGCGTGAAAATGAACGCAAAAAAAGAGCGGTATTTTGCCTATTTTGAGGATGAGAAATTCCTGAAAACCGTCAAAACAAAGGCATTTATCGGAAAATGCCTGAGCTTTTTCTCCGTGCATCGCTGGTGCGTGATGTCAGCGCGTTGGGACAGCTGCTGCCGCAACGAAAAATCTAAATATGTATCCTTCCCCAGCGGAAGAAAGCATTATTTCGGTGAGGTGTTTGACCGCACCACGGCATTGCCGGTGAAGGATGTTCCCTTTGCCGGACGGAGCTATCTGTCCATGGCTCAGCCGGATAAATACCTGAGAAATCTCTACGGCAACTACCACCGGATTCCCCCTGTGGAAAATCGGGAGGCCCACGGGATATTAGAATTGGAATTAGGAGAAACGAATGAATAAGTTTTTTTCGGATCTTAAAAAATACAGTGCCTATATGCGGCGTGCCGCCAAGTCGGAGCTGGACGCGGAAGTGGCCAATTCCTATCTGAACTGGATTTGGTGGATTTTGGAGCCCCTGTGCTTCATGGGCATTTATGCGGTGATCTTCTCCCTGTTTTTCAAGGGCAAGATCGAGTATCTGACGGCGTTTATCTTCCTTGGCATCACAGTTTGGGAGTTTTTCAATGTGATGCTGAAAACCAGCGTCAAGCTGGTGCGGAGCAATAAGGCCATCGTTTCCAAAGTATATATTCCCAAGTACATTTTGCTGATTGAGAAAATGATGCGAAACGGGTTTAAAAGCGGAATCAGTTTTGTGATCGTGCTGGCACTCATGGCGATGTACCGAGTGCCTCTTTCCTGGAATGTGCTTTGGTTTATCCCCACCTTGCTGTCGTTTGTGCTGTTCGTCTTCGGCATCTGCGCCGTGCTGCTGCATTTCGGCGTTTATGTAGAGGATTTGGGCAACATGACCAACATCGCGCTGCGGCTTTTGTTCTATATGACCGGTGTGTTTTACAATCTGGCAGACAAGGTGGCAGGCGTTTGGGGACATTGGCTGGTACGGCTGAATCCCATTGCGCTGTATTTGAGCAGTATGCGGGATGCCCTGCTTTACAGCAGAACACCCAATTTGCTTTGGTTGGGAATCTGGACGGTTGTGGGCGTCGTGCTGTCCTATGCAGGTATCCGCCTGATCCAAAAAAATGAAAACAGTTATGTAAAGGTACTTTAAAACATGAGCGATATTGCGATTCGAATTAAAGATCTGAATATTTATTATAAGGAGCTTCACGGCTACTCCATCAAGCGGATGCTGTTCAAAGGCGGTGCTAAAAAAGCGCCTGCCTTCCACGCAGTCAAGGATTTTTCTTTGGATGTGAAAAAGGGAGAAATTTTGGGCATCATCGGTAAGAACGGCAGCGGCAAATCCACGCTTCTTAATACTGTGGGCGGCATTTTTGCCCCGGACAGTGGCGAGGTGGAGCTGTTCGGACAATCCGTGGCCCTGCTTTCCATCGGTGTGGGTTTTGAGAAAAATCTGAGCGGCCGGGAAAATATCATCCTCAACGGCCTGCTGATGGGCTTTTCCGAGGAAGCCATCCGGGAAAAGATGGATGAGATCATCGAATTTTCCGAGCTGGGCGAGTTTATCGACAAGCCGGTGAAGACCTACTCCAAGGGCATGCACTCCAAGCTGGCTTTTTCTATCACCGCCTTTTTGGAGACGGATATCATCTTAATCGACGAGATTCTCAGCGTGGGCGATGAGCATTTCAAAAAGAAGAGCTCCAAGAAAATGAAGGAGCTGATCTCCGATGAAAACCGAACGGTTTTGATCGTCTCCCACAGCATCAGCACCTTGAAGGCACTTTGCACCAAAATGCTCTGGATGCACGACGGCCGGATCAAAATGCTGGGAGATACCGCGGAGGTTCTGGCGGCTTACCAGAAATTTATGTAAAACAGGAAAAGAGATATAGGATTATGAAAATTTTCAGAAAGATTGCGAAGAATTTCGTAGAGGGCCAATTTATCAAGGTGATTTTCACCCTGATTGCCGACTTTTTCCGTGGTCTGCGCGCTTGCGTAGACTGGGGCTTTGCGGCAATTGCCAGATTCATTCTGTGCCATACCAGCAAGATTCAAAACAACAAGGTCGTGTTTATGACCTTCAATAACAACTATATGTGCAACCAGAAGTACATCTGCGAGGAGCTCTTGAAGCAAAAATTGCCTCTGGATATTGTGTGGGTGACCACAAAGGCCCAGATCGCAACCGGCCAGTATCCCAAGGGTGTGCGCCTCGTAATCCGCGATTCCTACGAATTTTTCAAGGAAGTGACCACCGCAAAGGTATGGGTGGACAATGCACTGAACTTCACATGGAATCCCATCCCCAAAAAGAAGAATCAGTTCTATTTGCAGACTTGGCACGGCTCCATGGGCCTGAAACGGATCGGCAAGCAGGATGTGAAAAATGCCCGGTGGTCCATGTCTGCGGCTATGGCAGGCAAGGCAACCAATGTGTGCATTTCCAACAGCACCTTTGAGACGGAGGTGTTCCGTCAGACCCATTGGCCCAAGACGGAAATTCTGGAATTGGGTCATGCCCGCAACGATGTGTGCTTTATGAGCAAGGAGGAGCAGGCGGCGGTCAAGGCAGATGTTTGCAAGTATTTTGGCATCCCTGAGGATAGCCACATCGCCCTGTACGCCCCCACTTTCCGCAATGACGACAGCGCAGAAACCTATGACTTGGAGCATTCCAAGTTCCTGGATGCGCTGGAAGCAAAATTTGGCGGTAACTGGGTGGTGCTGAACCGTTATCACTTCAAAACCAAGGCCGCAAGAAAGAATGTTACGGTGGATGAGCGGATCATTTCTGCTACCGCCTACCCGGATATTCAGGACCTGATTATTGCCGCAGATGTCGCCCTGACGGACTATTCCAGCTGGATCTGCGACTTTGTGCTGACGGATAGACCCGGCTTCATCTACGCACCGGACCTGAAAGCCTACGACAGCGAACGGGGCTTCTATTATCCCCTGAACGAGACCCCCTTCCCCATTGCCGAGACCAACGACGAGTTGGTTGACCGCATCCAAAACTTTGATCCTGCCCTCTATGAGCAGAAGCGTCAGGCATTCCTGGAAGCCCGTGGCTGTAAGGAAGACGGCCACGCGGCAGAGAAAATTGCAGAAATCATCAAGAAACAGTGTGGGCTGTCCTGAAAGGACAATGAATTGCAGCCTGCCGGCTGCATGATTTGATTGCAAGCAATCAT
>JAZORJ010000146.1:0-10861 GCA_045656525.1 Faecousia sp.
CCAAATCTATTTTCACATAGGTATGGTCGAAATTCATGGAATCACTCCAAAAATGGATTATTTCTCTCAAAGATCACTTTGTTTGGCATACTGTACGATTGGATCGCCTGATTTTGGACAACGCATTAGATACGTGAAAAACTACGGCAGAAAGGGCAATGGTTGCCACAAAGCTAACCAGCGTTTGCTCTTTTATAGACAGAAAACCCAAGCATTTCGGAACCAGCGTAAGGGGTATCAGTTGGCACAAATAAATTGGCAAGGACAGTTTACCCAAGTAAAAACAAAGTTTGTTGTTAAACAGTTGTGTACCATAAGACAGATTGCTAAAAGAGCAGATTACGCCGATCGCAATAAAAATCAGCATATAAAATTCGTACTTGCGAGACAAGGTCAGCATCATCATAGCGAATACAACAATCCAGCATAATGCTTCGAAGCAGGTGAATATAAGCCGCTGAAAACCGGATAATTTCATGTCTTTTAAGTGCTGGCAAATAACAAAGCATACAACGCCAAGGCTCAATTCTGCGATGCTTCTCAGCATGGGGCGATAGCACAAACCGTCCCAAGCGTTCACTCCGGTTAGCCTACCGTATGTCTTGAACATATATCCAAGTATCAGAACGGATACCAGCGGTGCTACAATCTTTGAAAAAACATCGAAATTTTTCCGCAGGAGTGGATATAAGATGAACATTCCAATCAGCATGGCGGACAAATACCACTCAATGTGATTGAGATAAGGCACACCAAGGCCGGACATTTGCACCAAGAAGAATCCGGGAACGCAAGAAATCAATTTTTTTATAATTGTTCCAATAGTCCAGGAATTACAAAATACGGTAGACACAAACAACAGCACAAAAACAATCAGGCGCATGGGAATTAAAGAAACAAATTTGTTTTTGATAAACTGAAAAGTTGCGTTACCCAGCGGAATTTCTCGCTGTTGCGCATTGGCAAAGTAGACGGACGCTGCCATCAAAAAACCACTTACAATAAAGAAAAATTCCACACCCATAGAACCATAGTAGAAAAGGGAAAAATGAATTCCTGCTTTTGGAATGATCTCACCGGAGATATATTTTTGAATATGAAAAATTAAGACACCGATACTGAACAAAAACCGCAGCAATTCGATTTTTCCGTTTTTTTGCTTGCTCATGCGTGTCCCTCCTTATGCAGTATATTGTCGTCTCATTAATATAACATGTTGCTGCAATAAAAACAAGAGATGCTTTGATAATGGGAAAATATTGTAGGGGCGGCCATTGGCCGTCCGCATTGCAGTACGTGATCACACAAGCGGACGAGCGATGCTCGCCCCTACAAGGGAAAACCGGCAATTATGAATGTAGGGGACAGGTTTTCCGTCCCACGGATAATAAAAGTCAGGCAACCGGGGTTGCCTGACTTTTAGTATGTTTGGATTAGAACAGGCCGGAAACCTTACCGGTCTCAACGTCCACATCCACGCGACGGTATGCGGGGTCAGCAGCAGTACCGGGCATCATGGAGATAGTACCAGCCATGGGGCACAGGAACTTAGCGCCGCCGTATTCCAGAATGTCACGGACAGCCAGACGCCAGCCGGTGGGAACACCCTTCAAAGCGGGGTTGTCGGACAGGGACAGGTGAGTCTTAACCATCATGGTGCAGTAATCAGCGTACTTGGGATCAGTCTCGAAGCGCTGTGCCTTCTCAACAGCCAGAGGAGCCCAGTCAACGCCGTCAGCGCCGTAGACTTCCTTAGCGATCAGCTCAACGCGCTGACGCAGGGGCATATCCAGATCGTACAGGAACTTGACTTCCACGGGATCTTCACAAGCCTCAACAACGACCTGAGCCAGCCCAGCAGCACCTTCGCCGCCGTAACGCCAGTGGTTGGACTCTGCGCAACGAACGCCCTTCTCAGCACACAGCTTCTTCAACAGAGCGATTTCTGCGTCGGTATCGGTGTAGAAGCGGTTAATGCAGACCACGGGGTTGATGCCGGACTTCTTGATGGTGTTAACATGGTGGAACAGGTTGCAAGTACCCTTTTCCAGCAGTTCCAGGTTCTCTTCCTTGTACTCCTTGGGCAGGGGTGCGCCGGGAGTAACCTTGGGGCCGCCGCCGTGCATCTTCAAGGAACGAACGGTAGCAACCAGAACGGAAACGTTGGGAGTCAGGCCGCTAAGACGGGTCTTAACGTTCCAGAACTTCTCGAAGCCGATGTCAGCAGCAAAGCCGGACTCGGTGACATGGTAGTCAAACAGTTTCAGAGCCAGACGGTCAGCGATAACAGAGGACTGGCCGATAGCGATGTTTGCGAAGGGACCGGCGTGGATCAGCACGGGCTGATGCTCGACGGAGTAGCACATGGTGGGGTTGATGGCGTTACGCATCCAAGCGGTCATAGCGCCGGCAACATCCAGATCTTCACAGGTAACAGGCTCGCCGCTGCGGCTGTAAGCAACAACGATCTTGCCGATACGCTCACGCAGATCCTTCAGATCACGAGCAACAGCCAGGATAGCCATCAGCTCGGAACCAACAGCGATGCCGAACTTGGATTCCATCATGAAGCCGTCCAGACGGCCGCCGATGCCGATGATGATGTTACGAAGAGACTGTGCGCAGAAGTCGATGATCCAGCCCATCTCCACACGCTTGGGGTCGATGTCCAGACGCTTCAGGCCCTTCTTGGCCAGCCATTCGTCGTTGTTGTTACGCTCGTGCTGCATACGGGCAGTCAAAGCAACCATGGCCAGGTTGTGGGCGTTCATGATGTCGTTGATGTCGCCGGTCAGACCCAGAGAGAACTCGGTCATGGGCATCAGCAGAGCGTTACCGCCGCCGGCCGCAGTACCCTTAACGTTCATGGTGGGGCCACCGGAGGGCTGACGCAGAGCACCGCCGGCATTCTTGCCGATGTAGCCCAGACCTTCGATCAAGCCCAGAGAAACAGTGGACTTACCTTCGCCGAAGGGGGTGGGGGTAACAGCGGTGACTTCGATGAACTTGCCGTCGGGCTTATCCTTCAAGCGGTTCATAACCTTAATGAAGTCGATCTTGGGAGTCTTGCCGTAGGGGATGATCTCGTCCTCCAACAGGCCCAGCTTCTGACGGAAGAAGTCGACGGGGGGCAGAGACTTCTCTGCTTCCTCAGCGATCTGCCAGTCAGCAAACTTGGTGGGATCCAGATGGACCAGACCCTTTTCGTCTACGTACTTGCCGTTTTCATCAAAAACGATTGCCATGGGAAATTCCTCCTTGTTTGTTCTCCAAAGTCTTAACTAACCCTTGGAGACTATGTTATTTTCGGTTCTGCACATTATACCTATGTGTACCCCAGAACCCATATCGATAATTTTTTATCGGTACTTTTGGATTGTATCACTCTTGCGGACATTTGTCAACGGGTATTTTCTACAATTCCCAATAAAATTGGAATTATTTTTCAGTCAGCACAGCGGTTTCGCGGATCAACTGCATGACCTTGGTGGTCAGGACAGTGCGGCGGACAGCGGCTTCAAATTCTGCGTTGTAATAGGGCTTAAACTGCTCCACAGTCATGTTGTTCCGGCGGCAGATGAGGGCAATGGCTTCGCCCATTTCCTGCTCACTGGCGGACAGATTTTCCAGCTTGACGATTTCCTCCACAGCAGCGATTCGGCGCAGATTTGCCTCTGCCGCGGGGTAGGATTCCTCGTGGAGCTGCTCCCGGGTGATGCCCATAAAGGAGCAGTACATATCCAGACTCAGACCCTTTTGAGACAGCTGGGCTTCCATATTCCGCAGATGCTGCTCAACTGCATCCTCCAGCTCGTTGGGATCGGGGGTGAAGTCCATCGTTGCGGCAGCCTGCTGCAACAGACGGTCCTGCAAGTCCATTTCGCCACGCTCGTCGCTGTACGCTTGCAGATTTTCTTTGAGCTTGGCCTTCATTTCTTCCAGCGTGTCGCATTCGCCCACTTCCTTGGCGAATTCGTCGTTCAGCTCATAGGTGGTCTTGATGCGGATCTGGTGGATTTTGCACTTGACTTCGGCAGCCTTGCCGGCTAAGTCGGGGGCGGGGTACTGCTCAGGGAAGGTGACCTTAACGGTGACTTCCTCGCCGGGGACCTTATCCAGCAGCTGCTCCTCAAAGCCGGGGATGAACTGGCCGCTGCCCAAAGTCAGGGTCTGCATTTCGGCGGTGCCGCCGGGGAACTGCACGCCATCGACAAAGCCGGCGTAGTCCAAAACCACCTCGTCACCGTTTTCGGTGGGGCGGTCGGTGACATCGGTAACCCGGGGTGTCTGCTGCTGCAAGCGGTGCAGGTGCTGATCCACTTCGCTGTCGGTAACGATGTGGCGGTTAAATTCTGCGGTCAGGCCGCGATAGGTAAGTGCCATAGTTTTCCTGTTCTCCTTTGAAAATAATAAAAGGACAATCCAGCGAAAACTGAATTGCCCAGACGGTCGGCATAAAAAGCATCCGCATTCCCCCGTGGTGAAGTCCACGATGTTCCGTCAGTCGTGCGGCGCAAGGCAATCATAAACCTTTCCCATGGATTTGTCAAGGAAAAAATAAAAATTTCCACGCAACCTCTTTCCTTTTTCGTTCATTTGTGCTATAATGAGAAAAAATACAAGCAGGAAGGGGATATTTATGCCACGTACCAGCGATAAGGCGGCGAAGATTTTAGAATTTGTAAACGAATTCATTCAGGAAAACGGCTATGCGCCTTCCGTACGGGAAATCGGCGCGGCAGTGGGTCTGCGTTCTACGGCATCGGTCAGTTACCACATTCAGGCCTTGCAGGAAAAAGGACTTTTGAATGCGCCCGGGCAGAAAGGCCGCAAGCGTGCCCTGTCCACCGGCAACCGTCCCGGGCAGATTCCGGTGATCGGTGTGGTTACGGCAGGCATTCCCATTCTGGCCTTTGAAAATCAGGAGGGCACCATGGCTTGGGATGGCGATCCCAGCTGCTTTGCTCTGCGCGTCCGGGGTGACAGTATGATCAACGCCGGCATTCTGGATGGGGACAAGGTTGTGGTGTATCCCCAACCCACGGCTATGGACGGTCAGATCGTTGTAGCCAGAATCGGCGACGAGGCCACCGTCAAGCGTTTAAGCCGGAAGCATGGAGAGGTTTGGCTGATGCCGGAAAACGATGCCTACGAGCCCATTGACGGCCGGGAAGCAGAATTGATCGGCTTGGACAAAGCGGTTGTCGGGGAATATTAAAATAACGAGCCTGTTGCGATGCAACAGGTTCGATTACTTTTTTGTTATTTCACCAGCAATTCGGCAATCTGTACTGCATTGGTGGCAGCACCCTTGCGCACCTGATCACCGCAGCACCACAGGCAGATGCCGTTGGGGTCGGTGAGGTCGGGACGGATACGGCCCACGAACACCAGATCCTGATCGGAGGTATCCAAAGGCATGGGGTATTGTTTGTTGGCAAGATCGTCCACCAGACGGCAGCCGGGAGCCTTGGCGATGACTTCGCGTACCTGCTCCACAGTCACCGGTACATCAAAGTGACAGCTGACAGAGATGGAGTGGCTTCTCATAACGGGAACACGGACGCAGGTACAGGAGACGGTCAGCTCCGGCAGATGCATGATCTTCCGGCCCTCGTTCTGCATCTTCATTTCCTCGCTGGTGTAGCCCTCGAAAGCTTCACCGCCGATCTGGGGGATCAGGTTGAAAGCGATCTGATGGGAGAACACCTTGGGCTCGTAGGTTTCGCCCTTGGCAAGAGCGTCCACCTCGTTTTGCAGCTCCACGGGGCCCTCTGCACCGGCACCGGAAACGGCCTGATAGGTAGAGGCAGTCATGGTGCGGATGGGGGAGAGGGAGTTGAGTGCATTCACCGCAGTCAGGGTGATGATGGTAGAGCAGTTGGGATTACTGATGATGCCATTGTGCCAAGCCACATCCTCGGGGTTGACCTCGGGGACGATCAGGGGCACCTTGGGATCCATCCGGAAAGCAGAGGAGTTATCCACAAACACAGCGCCGGCGGCCTGAATAGCGGGAGCGAAGCGCTTGGCGATATCGTTCTCGGCAGCGCCAAGGACGATGTCCACGCCCTCAAAAGCGGTGTCGCAGGCTTCCTGAATCGTAACTTCCTCACCCTTGAACAGCAAGGTTTTGCCGGCACTGCGGCGGCTTGCCAGAGGGATGAGCTTTTTGACAGGGAAATTCCGTTCTTGCAGAACCTTGATCATTTCCTGTCCCACGGCACCGGTGGCACCGAGAATGGCAACAGTATAGAGTTTCATAAAGAAACCTCCTTATTTTACATTTACAAAGCTATTATACAGCACGCGGATGGCGGCCTTGAAGTCCCGGTTATCCACACCAAAGATAATGTTCAATTCGTCAGGACCTTGGTTGATCATGCGGATGTTGATACCGGCTTCGCCCAATGCGGCGAACAGACGACCGGAAACACCGGGACGGAATGCCATGCGGCGGCCGACAGCGGCGACCACAGCGATCTGATCGTGGACATCCAGCGTATCGGGTTCCACCTCTTGCTGGATCTCACCCAGAATGGTATACAAATGAGGAGCGACATCCTCGGTAGACATGACCACGGAAACATTGTCGATACCGTTGGGGACATAATCCACACTGATATTATGGCGTTCCAGAACGGTCAGGACCTTGCGCAGGACACCAACCTGATTTGCCATACCCCGCTTACTCAGGGAGATGATGGTGAAGTCCTTCTTGCCGGTGATACCGGTGATGAAACGGTCAGGATCCGAGGGAGAGTCAAACTTCTCTTTGATCATGGTGCCGTTGTCTTCCGGAGCGTTGGTGTTGCGGATGTTCAGCGGGATATTCTTCTCCCGGACGGGGAAGATGGTACCCTCGTGAAGCACCTGTGCGCCGGAATAGCTCAGCTCCCGTAATTCGTCGTAAGTAACCTCGGGAATGGCCTGAGGATCGTCCACGATCCGGGGATCGGCCATAAGGATACCGGAAACATCCGTCCAGTTTTCGTAGACATCCGCATTCAGTGCGGCGGCGGCCAATGCGCCGGTGATGTCACTGCCGCCCCGGGTAAAGGTGCGGATGTGACCGTCGGGCATGAGGCCGTAGAAGCCGGGAATCACAGCGCCTTGTCCAAGGACCACCAGATTGCGCAGAGCCTCGTAACTGCTTTCCTGATCCACGGTGCCGTCAAATTTGAATTTCACCCAATTTGCCGAATCGATAAATTGGAAGCCCAAAAATGCGGCCATCAGCTTGGCGGAGAAGTATTCACCCCGGCTGACCAGCTCATCCTGTGTGACGGATTTGCTGTCCAGACGCTTTTTCAGTGCGGCAAATTCTGTTTCCAGATCCAGATCAATGTTCAATTCATCCCGGATTTCCAGATACCGGGAGGTGATCATCTCGAACACACCGGTGCAGTCCACACCGTACTGGGTATGGGCGTGACACAGATACAAAAGGTCGGTGATCTTGTGATCGTGTTTGTCCCGCTTGCCTGCGGCAGAGACCACGATCACACGACGGGCGGGGTCGCTGAGCAGAATGTCCCGGATCTTTTTGTACTGACCGGCATCTGCCATGGAAGAACCGCCGAATTTTGCTACTTTCAGCATCGTATTTCCTTCTTTCTCCTGCCTTAGCAGCCGCCGTTCAGAGCGGCAATGAAGGCAGAGGGATTCTCTTTCAGCCAAGCGTGGACAGATTCCACACTGACGGGCTCGGTGATGACAGCCTCGCCCCAATGCTGGGCGATTTTGTCGGCAGGGAAGCTGCCGCCCCGGATATAGTAGCACAGCTTTGCGGAGTTATCAACAGAAACCTTGGGGCCATAGGGAGCGTAAAAGCTCTTGCCGCACAGCAGATCCACACAGTCCTGCACCACATTGTATGCGGTGGGGTAGCGACCTGCGCCCTGACCGTACAGACTTTGCCGTCCGGAGTGTTCGCCGATCAGGGTGATCAGGTTGTAGTTGGCAGGAACGATGGATTCCGGCTCGCCCTTTTCAATCAGTGTGGGCTGTACATAAGCGGAATAAACGCCGTCCTTTTGGATACCGGTGGAGACCAGCTTGCAGACATAGCCGTGTTCTGTAAAGTTTGCCACATCCTCAGCGGTGATTTTGGAAATGCCCGCAACGGGAACAGTAGCACGATCCAGACTGACACCGAAAGCGATGTTGCTGGACAAAATCACCTTATGCCAAGTGTCGATGCCCTCCACATCTGTGGTGGGATTGGCTTCGGCATAGCCAAGAGCCTGTGCCTGCTTCAAGGCTTCGTCATAGCCCAGACCCAGACGGGTCATGGAGTCAAGTATGTAGTTGCAGGTGCCGTTCATAATGCCGCCAACCTGCTGGATTTTTTGCACACGGCGGGCACGCTCCAACTCGGACAGCCAGCAGATGCCGCCGCCCACAGCAGCGGTGCAGCGCAGTTGCACGCCCTTGGCCTGAGCCAGAGGAATCAGCTCGTCATAAAAGGTGCAGACCAACGCCTTGTTGGAGGTCACCACATTTTTGCCGGCCTCAATGGCGGCACGGACAAATTCGTAAGCGGGATGCAGGCCGCCCATGGCTTCAATCACGGTGTCGATGGATTCGTCAGCCAGCACGGACTGAAAATCCTTCGTCACTTCTGCATCGGGCAGAGAAATATCTTCCAAACAGACAACTTTTGCAACCGTAATATCATTTCGGGTGGCTACAATGTCGTAAAAACCTCTGCCGACCACGCCGAAACCCAATAAACCAACTTTCATAGTGTCCTCCTGAGAAAAATACTTGCTTTTTAACGGATAACAGTATATCATAGATAAAACAAAATGCCAAGAGTTTTCGTAAAAAAGTACAAAAATTGTGAGGAATTTTTATGCAATATCGTTCCACACGGGGGCTCGCCCCGGAGATTGACAGCGCACAGGCAGTACTGAACGGCCTTGCGTCCGATGGCGGATTGTATCTGCCGGTACAGATGCCCGGTTTTTGCTGGGAAAAATGTGTCCAAAGCGATACGCTGACCATGGCCAATATGCTCATGTCCGCTTTCCTGCCGGATATTCCCAATATGGAAATGCTGGTGAAAAGAGCCTACACCGGAAAGTTTGAAACGGAGGATTTGACTCCCACCGTTCCGGCCGGGGATTTTCATGTGTTGGAACTGTTCCGCGGTCCGACTTCCGCATTCAAGGATGTGGCTCTTTCCATGCTTCCCCAGCTGATGACGGCGGCCAAGGAAACAAAAGGGGAGAAGAAGGATATTCTGATTCTCACAGCCACCTCCGGCGATACCGGAAAGGCCGCTCTGGAAGGCTTCAAGGATGTGCCGGGTATCCGTATCTGCGTGTTCTATCCCCATGGGGGTGTGAGCGATGTTCAGCGTCGCCAGATGGTCTCCCAAGAGGGAGAAAATGTGACCGTCTGTGCTGTCCGGGGTAATTTTGACGATGCCCAGACCGGTGTGAAGAATATCTTCAATGCCTGCCGGGAAAAGGAACTGCCCTGCCGTCTGTCTTCTGCAAATTCCATCAACATCGGCCGGCTGGTGCCCCAAGTGACTTACTATTTCAAGGCGTACCGGGATCTTTTGGATGCCGGGAAGATTCAAATGGGCGAGGAAGTGAATTTCTCCGTTCCCACCGGCAATTTCGGTGATATTCTGGCCGGCTTCTTGGCGAAAATGCTGGGTCTGCCCGTTGGCAAGCTGATTTGTGCATCCAATGCCAACAATGTGCTGACGGATTTCATCTGCACCGGTATGTATGACCGCCGCCGGGAGCTTCATAAGACGGATTCCCCCTCCATGGACATTCTGGTGTCCTCCAATCTGGAACGGCTGTTGTACCTGATGAGCGGAGACTGCGCGCTGGTGGCAAAGCTTATGAACGACCTGAACACCCAAGGGTATTACCAAGTGCCGCAGAGCTTGCTGGGAGAAATCCAGAAACATTTCTGGGCAGGCTGGTGCGACGATGCCAAGGGCGCGGAAACCATCCGAAAGGTCTGGAAAGAAAACGGCTACCTTTGCGACACCCATACCGCATCCGGATGGGCAGTTGCGGAAGATTATGTAAACCAAACGGGAGACAAACGCCCCATGGTGGTGCTGTCCACCGCATCCCCCTACAAATTCCCGGCGGCGGTGCTTCGTGCCATCGGGGAAACAGCCAAGGGAGATGAATTTGACCAGTTGGAGCAGCTGCACGCTGTCACCAATGTTCCGATTCCTAAGAATCTGGCTGACCTGCGTACAAAGCCGGAACGGCACACTGGGGTAATCGATAAGGAAACAATGCTGGACTTTGTTCTTGCGTTGTGAGAGGAGAGCAATATGAAAAAAGTAACCATTCGTGTTCCGGCGACCACGGCCAATCTGGGCCCGGGTTTTGACGCCTTCGGCTGTGCGCTGAGCCTATATACCGATGTCACCTTTGAAGAAATGGAGTCCGGCTTGGAAATCACCGGCTGTGACGAAGCCTACGCCGGCCCGGATAACATGGCGTATACGGCCTACTGCGCTGTTTTGGAGTCCCTCAGCGAGGAAATCCGGGGCGTGAAGATCCACATTGACGCACAGATCCCGATCTGCCGCGGCTTGGGTTCTTCTGCTGCATTGCTGGTGGCGGGTGCCATAGGTGCCAATGTCCTGCGGGGCAACAAGCTCTCCACCCAAGGTCTTTTGAACATTACCAACGCCATGGAAGGACACCCGGACAACTTGGCTCCTGCATTCTTCGGCGGCCTGACCGCGTCCATGGTGGACAACGGTCTGCCGGTGTGCGTCAATTTCCCTCTGCACCCGGACTGGGAATTCCTTGCCTTGGTGCCGGATTTTGACCTGCCCACGCCTTTGGCAAGAAGCGTCCTGCCCACGGAG
>JAZORJ010000147.1:0-7785 GCA_045656525.1 Faecousia sp.
TATTACATGCGCAACTGCCGGAAAATCATCAAAAGCCGTCAGTTTACCAAAAAAGAACTGGAAAAGCTGGGTTTTGAGGTTTTGCCCTCCAAGGCGAATTTCCTCTTTGCCAAAACCGATAAGATCGGCGGCCGGGAGCTGTATTTGCTGTTGAAAGAAAAGGGTGTGCTGGTACGGCATTTCCAAAAAGAGCGCATTCAGGATTACAACCGTATCACCATCGGCAGTCAGAAGGAAATGGAAGCCTTCCTTGATGCTGTGAAAGAAATTTTAGGAGAATGATTATGAGAATTGCAAAAATAAGCCGGAAAACTGCGGAAACGGATATTTCTCTTTGTCTGAATCTGGACGGCACCGGAATCGCCAAGATCGCTACCGGCTGCGGTTTTATGGATCACATGCTGACTCTGTTTGCCCACCATGCAGGCTTTGATCTGGAAGTGACCTGCAAGGGCGATACGGATGTGGATTTCCACCACAGCGCCGAGGATATCGGCATTGTCTTGGGTGATGCGCTGGCGCAGGCTCTGGGTGACAAAAAGGGCATCACCCGCTACGGCAGTTTCATTCTGCCTATGGATGAAGCGCTCATCATGACCGCCATCGACATTTCCGGCCGGGGACACCTTTCCTACGGCTTGGAAATCCCTGCCGCAAGAGTGGGTCAGTTCGATACAGAGTTGGTGCAGGAATTTTTCATCAGCCTGACCCGTCGGGCGAATATTACCCTGCACATCCGCCAGCTGGCCGGCTTTAACACCCACCACATCATTGAGGGTGCGTTCAAATCCGTGGCGCGGAGCTTGGGTATTGCGGTGAAGATTGACCCCAATAAGGCGGATGCCATTCCCTCTACCAAAGGAGTTCTCTGATGATCGCAATCATTGATTACGGCGTGGGCAATCTGTTTTCACTGGTGTCCTCTTTCAAGGCCATTGGCGTGGAAGCCGTGGTGACGGACAGGGAAGAGGTGATCCGCGCCGCCGACAAATTGATCCTGCCCGGTGTGGGCGCATTCGGTGATGCCCGTCGGAAACTGGCAGATACCGGTATGGACAAGCTGATTTTGGAAGAAGCCCAAAAGGGCAAACCTATTATGGGTATCTGTCTGGGTATGCAGCTGCTGTTTGAAAAGGGATACGAGTACGGCACCCACGATGGACTTGGTTTATTAAAAGGCGAAGTGGTGTCCATGGAGGGCGTTGTCCCGGCCCAGTACAAGATTCCCCATATCGGCTGGAACAGCTTGATTTTTAAGCAGAAGAATCCGCTGTTTCGCTACATCAAGGACGGAGATCATGTCTATTTCGTCCACTCCTACTATGCAAAAAACTGTGACGATTCCCTGTTGGCTACCGCGGAATACGGCCCGGAGCTCACTGCGGCAGTTGCCAAGGGTAACATCTACGGCTGTCAGTTCCACCCGGAAAAAAGCGGCAGCGTGGGACTGAATATTCTGAGGGGGTTTGCGGATTTATGATTCTCTTTCCTGCAATTGATCTGTATGGCGGCAAGGCCGTGCGCCTTTTCAAGGGTGACTATGCCCAAATGACCGTTTACAGCAATAACCCTATGGAAATTGCCCGGGATTTTGAAGCCAAGGGCGCAAAAGCAGTCCATTTGGTGGACTTGGAGGGGGCAAAGGACGGCACGACCCCCAATTTGGAAATCGTGAAGCAAATCGCCAAGGAAACTTCTTTGTTTACAGAGATCGGCGGCGGCATCCGGAACATGGAGACGGTGCGTGCCTACTTAGAAAACGGCGTGGACCGGGTGATTTTGGGCACGGCCGCCGTCAATGACGAAGCCTTTTTGAAGGAAGCCATTGCCGCTTACGGAGAACGCATTGCCGTGGGCGTGGATGTGAAGGACGGCTTTGTGGCCATCAAGGGCTGGACGGAAAACAGCCAGTATGACTGCTTCGATTTTTGCCGGAAGATGGTGGATTTGGGTGTAAAATATCTGATTTGCACCGATATTTCCAAGGATGGCGCGATGCAGGGCACAAACCGGGAGCTGTACCGGGAACTGTCCGAGAAATTTTCTGTGAATATCACCGCCTCCGGCGGTGTGTCCACGCTGGAAGACATCCGGGCATTGCGGCAGATGGAGTTGTACGGCGCGATCGTCGGCAAAGCCTACTACAACGGCGCCATCGACCTGACGCAGGCATTGGAGGCGGCAAAATGATCACAAAAAGAATCATTCCCTGCCTGGATGTGCGAAACGGCAGGGTGGTAAAAGGTACGAATTTTGAAAACTTAAACGATGTGTCCTCTCCGGTGGAGCTGGGTAAGTTCTACAGCGACTGCGGCGCGGATGAGCTGGTGTTTTACGACATCACCGCATCCAGCGACGGCAGAAAGCTCTTTACCGACATTCTGACCCAAGTGGCGGAAAATATTTTCATCCCCCTGACGGTGGGCGGCGGTATCAACACCGTAGAGGATTTTGACCGGGTGCTGAAATGTGGCGCGGACAAGGTCAGCGTCAATTCCGGTGCAATCCGCAACCCTGACCTGATTCGACAGGCGGCGGAGAAGTACGGCAATCAGTGTGTGGTGATCTCTGCGGATGTGAAGCGTGTGGATGGGGTGTTCCGGGTGTTCGCCAAGGGCGGCCGGGAGAATACCGGCATGGAAGCCATCAGCTGGATCGCCCGCTGTGTGGAAAACGGAGCGGGGGAAGTGGTGGTCAATTCCATCGATACCGACGGCGTGCGTGGCGGATTTGATCTGGAACTGCTGAAACAGGTGTGCGAAGCCGTCAATGTGCCGGTGATCGCCTCCGGCGGCGCAGGCTGTCAGGAGGATTTTGTGAAGCTTTTTCGGGAGATTCCCACCATCGATGCCGGTTTGGCGGCATCCATCTTCCATTTCGGTCAGGTGAAAATCTCCGATTTAAAACAGACACTAAAAAATAACGGGATCCCTGTTAGAATTTAAGAGGTGCGAAAAATGGTAAATATGGACGAACTGAAATTTGACAGCAACGGGCTGATCCCTGCCATCGTTGTGGATGCCCACAGCAAAAAAGTGCTGACGCTGGCCTACATGAATAAGGAAAGTCTGGCCATTTCCATGGAAAAGGAGCTGACCTGCTTTTACAGCCGTTCCCGTCAGGAACTGTGGCTGAAAGGGGAAACCAGCGGAAATTATCAGCACATTGTGTCCATCACCGCCGACTGCGACAAGGACGCTTTGGTGGTGATGGTGGAAAAGGACGGCCCCGCATGCCACACCGGCACGGACTCCTGCTTCAATGACTGCGTTTTCCAAAGCGAGGAGCGGCACGAATTTGCGATTGACGGACTGTATGACCTGCTGGTGGGTCGTAAAGAGACCATGCCTGAGGGCTCTTACACCACATACCTGTTCCAAAAGGGTATTGACAAGATTCTGAAAAAGGTGGGCGAGGAGTCTACGGAAGTCATCATCGGCGGCAAGGCCGGTGACAAGGCGGAAACTGTTTACGAGATCGCAGACCTTGCCTATCATGTGATGGTGCTGATGGTGGAAATGGGCATCACCATGGAAGATGTGCGCAAGGAGTTGGCTTCCCGCCATGTGATCGACCACAAGGTTAAGCAAGAGAAAATGAAATAAAAATTTTGCCATGGGTGCATGCACCCATGGCAATTTTGATAGTTTATGGCCGCAGGCCCATGCCGCCTTCCAGCGTGAGGGTCTCGCCGTTGAGGTACTTGAAGTCCGGATTGGCAAGGTGTACGCAGACTCTGCCGATCTCTGTTTCCGGATCGCCGAAATGTCCCGCCGGTGGCGTTTTTACATTGGCCTTAAAGGCATCGGGATAGGCTTTTTCGAAGTTTTCCAGCTGACTCGTCCAAGCCAGAGGGCAGATCACATTTACATTGATGCCGTCCTTGGCCCATTCCGTTGCCGCCACACGGCTCAAACCCCGAATGCCCTCTTTTGCCGCCGCGTAGGAGCATTGTCCGAAGTTACCGAACAGTCCCGCGCCGGAGGCAAAGTTGATCACAGAACCTTGGGCTTCTTTCAAATAGGGGTAACAGGCCTTCATATAGTAGAAGGTGGCGTACAGGCCGGAGAACATGGCCAGATTAAACTGCTCCGTGGTATGATCTTCCAGTCTGACGCCGGAAGCGGAAGCCTGTGCATTGTTGATCAAAACATCGATTCTGCCGAATTTGTCCACAGCGGCCTTGACCACGCTGTTGACCACAGCTTCGTTGTCCGCACCGTCGCTGACATCCGCGGCAATGGGCAGAACCTGAATGCCGTACAGGCGCTCCAATTCTTCCTTGGCGTCTTCCAGCTTCTTCATATTTCTGCCGGTGATCACCAGATTTGCGCCCTCTTTTGCATAAGCGGTGGCGATGCCGTAACCAATAGAGCCGCATCTGCCGTCAGCAAGGACGGCTCGGCCTGCGCCGGTGATGATGGCTGTTTTTCCTTTTAAAAATCCCATATTTGTTTCCTCCTTGTAAACTTGATGAGTACAGTATAACACGAATTTTTCATTTGTAAATACTTTCGGTAAAAAAATATCGATAATTTTTTAGTGAATTGTTTCGGGTTGTGGGCAATGGGTTGATTTTAGGGGGTATTTGATGTATACTGATGATAAAGCTATGCACAGAAAGAGAGGCCGGAACCATGAAAAAAATGGCAATGATCGTGACCGATGTCGCCTTAGCA
The DNA here is from genome assembly GCA_045656525.1 of Faecousia sp. Classification (GTDB taxonomy): domain Bacteria; phylum Bacillota; class Clostridia; order Oscillospirales; family Oscillospiraceae; genus Faecousia. The sequence continues at coordinate 4,680 of JAZORJ010000147.1, forward strand.
GGAGAAAAGGGCTTGGGAAGAATGTATTATCTTGCGGAATTGTTCTGCAAGAACGGTATTCAGGTGGATTTGTTCACCAGCCGTTTTCAGCATTGGCTGAAAGTTTTTCGCACCCGGGAGGAGATGGAGGCCATTACCGCCGCATCCAACTGCAATATTTTCTTTATGGATGAACCCGGTTATACCAAAAATGTGCAGTTAAAGCGCATCCTCAGCCGCCGGGTGCTGACCCGGAATATTTTGGCGCACATGGAAAAGGAAACTTACGATCTAATTTACAGCCAGATTCCGGATAATCATTTGGCCTCCGTAGCTGCGGCTTACGCCAAGAAAAAGGACATTCCCTTTGTGGTGGATATTGAGGATCTGTGGCCGGAAGCCATGCGAATGGTTTTGGATGTGCCGGTAATCAGCGATGTGCTGTTTTCCTATTTCTCCTCCACAGCGAGAAAAACCTACCGTCTTGCGGATGCGGCAGTGGGCTCTTCCGATACCTATCGGGATGAGCCGCTGAAATATAATATTAAAGTACCCCGGTCTGTTACAGTATATGTAGGCAGCGAATTGGGGGAATTTGATCAGGAGGCCGCCGAAAATCTTTCTCAGGTGGAAAAACCGGAAGGGGAGTTCTGGGTCACCTATGCCGGAACGCTGGGCACCAGCTACGACATTGCCACCTTGATCCGCGCGGCGGATATTCTGGAAAAGCAGGGCGTGCAGGGTCTGCGAATCGTCCTGTTGGGCGACGGCCCTATGCGGAGTGAATTTGAAAAAATCGCCGAAGAATTGTCCGGCAAGGTCACTTTCCACGGTTATGTGCCCCATAGTCTGATGGCCGCCTATCTGGTGAAATCCGATGTGGTGGTGAACTCTCTGGTGCGCAAGGCGGCCCAGAGCATCGTATCCAAAATCGGTGATTATCTGGCTTCCGGTCATCCTATGATCAATACCGGTCTGGACCCCGAATTTTGGCACAAGGTGGAGCAGGACGGCTTTGGTATCAATGTAGAGCCGGAAGATCCGGAAAAATTGGCGGAAGCCATCCGCATGCTGATGGAAAACCCGGAAAAGTGCGCCGAAATGGGCAAGATCGCCCGGAAAATCGGCGAGGAACAGTTTGACCGTCCTCATTCCTATCAAAAAATTGTGGACATGGTCAAGGAGCTTGTTTTCTGAGAGGGAAAAAGATGAAGCAATACGATTATTTAGTGGTCGGCGCGGGACTTTACGGTGCGGTGTTTGCCTGTGAAGCAAAAAAAGCGGGCAAAAAGGTGCTGGTGGTGGACAAGCGCAGTCACATCGGCGGCAATGTCTACACAGAGAAAATGGAGGACATCAACGTCCATGTTTACGGTGCCCACATTTTCCACACCAACAACAAAGAAGTGTGGGACTATGTCAGCACCCATGCCACATTCAACCGGTTTACCAATTCCCCGGTGGCCAATTACAAGGGAGAGCTGTACAGCCTGCCCTTTAATATGTACACCTTCAATAAAATGTGGGGTGTGGTCACACCCCAAGAGGCCGCGGCCAAAATCGAAGAGCAAAAGCGTGCCGCCGGCATTGAAGAGCCTAAGAATCTGGAAGAACAAGCCATTTCTCTGGTGGGAACGGATATTTATGAGAAACTGGTGAAGGGCTACACGGAAAAGCAGTGGGGAAGAGCATGCAAAGACTTGCCTGCCTTCATCATCCGCCGGCTTCCGGTGCGCCTGACCTTTGACAACAACTATTTCAATGCCCTCTATCAGGGCATTCCCATGGGCGGCTACACCGCCATGGTGGAAAGTATGCTCAGCGGTGTGGAAGTGCGGCTGAATACGGACTATCTGGCCCAAAAGGCGGAGCTGGAGCAAAAAGCGGACAAGGTGGTCTACACCGGTGCCATCGATGCGTATTTTGATTACCGGTTGGGTTATTTGGAATACCGCTCTGTCCGATTTGAGACGGAAGTGCTGGACATCCCCAATTTCCAAGGCAATGCGGCGGTGAACTACACCGATGCGGAGACCCCTTGGACGCGGATCATTGAGCACAAATGGTTCGAATTCGGCACACAGCCCAAGACCGTCATTTCCCGGGAGTACAGCTCTGAGTGGAAGCCCGGCGACGAGCCCTATTATCCCGTCAACGATGAGAAAAACGGCGCGCTGTATCGGCAGTATAAGGCCTTGGCGGAGCAGGAGAAGCATGTGATTTTCGGTGGCCGTCTGGGCGAATACAAGTATTACGATATGGATGCGGTGATTGCCGCCGCACTGCAAATGTGCAAAAAAGAACTGTGAGAAATGGGGAGAAAGCGATGTTACCGGCAGATCTTTGTCATGAGAAACTGAAAGAAACCATAAAGCCCAGTCTTGCCTATGACGAAAGCAAGGATTTTGACACATGGCGGGAACAGGTGCGGGAAAAACTGACCCAGCTTTTGGGGGATATGCCCACAGAGCGGTGCGACCTGAACATCCGGGTGGAATGGGAAAAAGAGCATGAAACATTCTGCGAGAAGCGGATTCTGTTTACCTCCGAGGAAAATGTGGACATCCCCTGTCATCTGTGGGTGCCCAAAAATGTGCAACTGCCTTGCCCCGTGGCGATCTGCCTGCAAGGACATACCACCGGTATGCACATCTCCTTGGGCAAGACGGTTTATCCTCAGGATGCGGCGTATATCACCGGTGGAGACGGGGATTTGGCCGTGCAGGCGGTTCAAAACGGCTTTGCCGCATTGTCCTTGGAAATGCGTGGTTTCGGCGAGCTGAAAAGTCGGATACAGCTGGATAACGAACCGAATGCGGAAACTACCTGCGCCCACCCGGCTATGACGGCCCTTTTGATGGGCCGCACCCTCATCGGCGAGCGTGTGTGGGATGTTTCCCGGGCGATTGACCTGTTGGAGACCATGCCGGAAGTGATCGATACCAAGAAAATTCTGCTCACCGGCCAGTCCGGCGGCGGCACAGCTACATACTATACTGCCTGCATGGAGCCCCGGATCACCATGGCGATGCCCTGTTGCAGCATTTGTTCCTACCAGCGGTCCATTTTGTGGCGGCAGCATTGCGTTTGCAACTACATACCGAATATTGCAAAATATGTGGACATG
>JAZORJ010000148.1:0-5958 GCA_045656525.1 Faecousia sp.
GCACTCCACGCCACCAGAACATCCGCCTGATCCACTGACTCCATATCTCCGGCGGCGGTGGTGATGCCGTCAAATTTTACGCTGTCCAGCACGCCAAGCTGTTTGGCGTACTTTTCAAGTCTCTTTCCGCCGATCAGCTCCGACACCTTTGCAAATGCGCAGTTGCAGGAGTTTTTGAAGGCATCCCGGATATTTTGCGTACCGTGAACCTTCTCGCAGGTGACCTTATCAATACCGTATTCCAGTTCTCCGGTGCAGGTGAATTCGAAGGAATCAATATCCTCAATGGATTCCAGCGCTGCAATCATCGTCACGATCTTAAAAATCGAGCCCGGTGTATATGTGGACTGGGTAAAGCGATTCAAAAACACACCTTCAAAAGCACCGGTTGTGTCAGCGGAAAAATCCGGAACATTATCCGGGTCATAAGTGGGCGTGGTGACGGCACAGAGGATCTCCCCTGTCTCGTAATTGATAATCGCCAGTGTTCCCTTTTTGTCCCGCATAGCCTCTAAGGCCGCCATCTGCAACCGGGCAGAAAGGGTCAGCTGAACCTGTCCGCCGACACCACCGTAAGCATAGAGGCCGCCCAAGGGATCGTAGCCCGCAATTTCTTTGGCATAATAAGACAGCGCAGGAGCACTAATATTGCCCTGACGATCTCCCAACCAGTGCATGGTGGATTCCCGTAGCGAGGAAACCTCTGCATAGGTGCGGCCGCCTGTCAAATCCAACAGCAGGTTTCCATCCCGGTCAGCGATCTGTCCGCATCCGATATTCTCAGCGTTGTAAATATGGGGCGAACCGGCAGAGTGTATCCATTTGCCGGAATTCAGGAAATACTCCCCCAGAAAGAACATCACACCAAGAGAAAGCACCAGTACCAAAACCAAAAGAACCTTTGCCCGTGACATGACTCTATTCATCCATATCACCTGCTTCCTTTGCCTGTCGCACAGCAAAACTTGCGTTTTGCCGGGTATCCGCCGCCTTAATAAAGGCCAGCAGTCCCCATGCGCCGATCATGCTGGATCCGCCGTTGGAGACAAATGGGAATGTCACGCCGGTCAGCGGAAGCACATCCACCGTACCAAGGACATTAAAAATCGTCTGCACAAGCAGGATTCCAGCCGCTGTGCAGGAACCGATGGTATAAAAGCTACTCCGCCCAATACCAGCCATACGCAGCGAGAACAATCCAAAGGCGATGATGCAAATCACCATCATAACAGCGATGAGAATACCCCATTCTTCCGATACCGTTGCAAAAACCATGTCGGAATCCGCAGCGAAAATGCGGGCCATCTTGCCATTGCCTGCACCAAGTCCAAACAGGCCGCCGGCTGCCAGACACATCAGCGAACGGGTCTGTTGATAACCGGCGCCGAAGGGATCATCCCAAAAATGCCGCCAGCTGGCAAACCGACGCAGCGCATGAGGGGCAATTCGCAGAACCAGAACACCGGCAAATCCCAGAGAAGTACAGGCCAATGCCACTGTACCGATGCTGCCGGAGCGCAGATATGCGATAAGCAAAAATGCCACAAAAAAGATCAGTGCCGTACCAAAATCATTCATCACTGCCAGACACAGGCATATAGCAATCGTGTAGCCGATGAACAGAATCAGATTCTTCTTATTCAGGATCCGATCCATGGTCGATGCACCCATAAATACGAAGCAGACCTTGCTCAATTCTGAGGGCTGGATGGACATTCCGCCAATCAACAGCCAGTTTCTGGCACCGTTATATGTCTTGCCAAAGACCAATGTGATCAGCAGCAGACCAATACCTGCGATGCCGGCGATATAACGCATTTTCTTTGCCCGTTCCAAATCACGAAGAGCCCAACCGATAGACAGAAACAGCGCAACGCCAATGACCATAGCAATCAGCTGCTTGGTCATCTCCCCCGGCTTTACGGCAGCAATGGCAGCCATACCCAAGGTACACATCAAAAATGCCAGTGTCTCCACCTCAAAGGAAGGCTTTTTAATGCACAGATAGAAAATCAGCAGCAGCCATTGGGTGATCAAAATGCCGGCAAAACCGGCAACGATTTCTCCGGCATGGACACCGCCGCAGCGCATCAGGTAGCTAACGGCACACAGGCATTGCAGAAGCGACAGCAGCAACAAATTCGCCAAGCTATCCAAGGGGGTTGCTGCCTGTGTACGCAGCTGCGCCAAGCGTCCCTCCTGCCGCTTATTCATAGGCAGAATCTTCATATGCACACCGCCAATGGTGATCACATCGGTTTCATCCAGCGGCGCAATCTCCACACGGCGGCCATTAACAAACACGCCGCTTTTGGAGCCGGCATCTGCAATACTCCAACTACCGTCATCATAGCGAGTCAAAACTGCGTGGTTGCGGGAAATTGTCGGTACATCCACAATCACATCGCTGCGACGATGCCGACCAATGACATTTTCCCAGTGGGTAATGGGCAATTTTCTTCCATCCTCCAAGCAGAGCCACGCCCAAATTTCCGGCTCACGACGGAAAGTCAGCAGTGGTCGAATGCAGCGAAACAACAGCAGCGCAGTGAGTACAGGTGCAAGATAGCGCAAAATAGCCTGAAAGACCTGAACATAGGTCTCATCCGCCTGATATAAAAATGCAAGCATGTCCATTTGCGCCACCTCCTTAGTTCTTTATTTCTCCATGCTTCGCAAAAGTGCGATCTCTTTTTGATATCCCGGAAGCTCGTTAGGCGTTTCCAGAATCATGGGCAGCCCGGCAAGTGCCGGGTGATTGATAATCTTTTCAAATGTAGCCAAACCTAAGTTACCCGAACCAATGCATTCGTGTCGATCTTTATGACTGCCAAAGACATTTTTTGAGTCGTTCAGGTGCAGGGCACAAAGGCGTTTCAGGCCGACGATCCGGTCAAATTCTTCTAATACGCCGTCTAGGTCGTTAACGATGTCATAACCGCCGTCCCATACATGGCAGGTGTCCAAACAAACACCAATCTGGTCACTTCCAACACCGTCAATGATGGCTTTCAGTTCTTCGAACTTTCCGCCAATCTCACTGCCCTTTCCTGCCATGGTCTCCAAAAGAACCGTCACAGGATATCCGGGCGCCAATGCCTGTTTCAGCGCATCGACGATCTGGCTGATCCCCGTTTCTGCCCCCTGTCCCACATGGGAACCGGGATGAAAATTGTAGTAATTTCCCGGCAGAGCCGCCATGCGCAGCAGATCGTCACACAAAACACTTGCCGCGAAGGCACGGGATTCCGGATCAGCGGTACACAAATTCATGGTATAAGCGCCGTGTGCAACAAGCTTTCCAAATGCCAACTGCTTTAATGCATCCATCGCTGCTGCGCAGTCCGCCGGATCTTCTGCCTTTGCTTTGGAGCCTCTGGGATTTCTGGTAAAAAATGCAAAAGTATTAGCCCCAATGGATTGGGCAGTACGCACCATGGCCAAATTGCCGTCGGACGCGGATAAATGACACCCTAGATACCTCAAAGCACCTCACTCCTTTTTCGTTAGGATACCACAAAATAGGCAAAAATGCAATGACTGTTTCCTTTTGCCATGTGATGTGCTATAATAAGAAAAAACTCCCACGTAAAACCGTGGGAGCAATATTCATCCTTCTGCCAAGGCGACCGAATCCAGTACCGCATTCCAGTCGCTCATACATTCACCTGCATCCTCAGCCATGGCAAGAATGCTGACACAGTAGTGGAATTTTCCGTCATCCAGCACCAGCACTCTGCCGATATGATCGCCGGCTTCCCCGGCAGCGGACCATGCGCCCTCATAGCACGCAACGCCGCAGCGCTGGGTATGGATCAGATCCAAATCTTCCCGACCAAAACCGGTCAGCGTCTGCAAGGTGGTGTTCAAATTTCCTGATGGCAACACCTCCACCATGATATCATAATCACCGCAGAAATACAGCGTTCCGGAATCTCCCTGCATTGCAGGCGCAGCCGCATTCTCCGGCAGATCGATCAAAAGCGTGGCCGGCTCTGTCATTGCTGACACATCGTTGGGGTCGTCCACAGTTTCAAAGGTCTGCACAGCACAGCCGCTGAGCAGAAATACAGCGAACATGATCACCACAAGTTTTTTCATACCATTACCTCCCGAAAGGATCTTCTATGACCATTGTTTATGCATATCTGATTATAATCAATGCGGCAGGTTTCCTATTTATGCGCATTGACAAACGAAAGGCGCAAAAAGATTTATGGCGGATTCCCGAGCGGACGCTGATGGCTGTTGCCCTCATAGGCGGTAGTATAGGTATACTTTGGGGAATGCATCTTTTTCACCACAAGACAAAGCAGGATAAATTCCGCATTGGAATTCCTATCATTCTGTCTGTGCAGATTCTTTTGGCGGTTTTACTCTATATTTGGATACAAAAATGACCGGGTGATCCCGGTCATTTTCATTATAACGTTTCCAGTAAAGCCTCTGCCGCCATGATGCCGTCTATGGCCGCAGACATGATGCCGCCGGCATATCCTGCGCCCTCTCCGGCAGGATAGAGTCCTTCAAGAGAGGACTGACGGTTCTCTCCCCGTAAAATACGAACCGGCGAGGAGCTTCTGGTTTCCGGAGCGGTCAGAACCGCTTCCGGAGCGGCAAAACCGTTGAGGTTTTGATCCAATTGCGGAAGGGCTTCTGCCAGCGCTCGGGTGATTTTCTCAGGTAAGACTTGGTGCAGATCCGTCCACACAACACCGGGTTTATAACTAGGCTCTACGCCCATTCCACCGCTGCTTGCCTTGCCCGCAAGAAAATCTCCAACAGTCTGGGCCGGTGCTTTATAGCAGCCTGTATGCGCATAAGCTTTCTGTTCCAGTTCTTCCTGCCAAAGCATGCCGCCCAGAACGCCCGTATAGGGAAAATCCGCAGGATTCAAACTGACCAGCAGTGCGGCGTTGGCATTCTCGCCGTCCCGGTCAGCATTGCTCATGCCGTTGGTAACGATTCTGCCTTCTTCCGATGTTGCGGCAACCACCTGTCCACCGGGACACATACAGAATGTATACACCGTTTCATTTTCCAGATGCCGTACCAGCTTATAATCCGCCGGAGGCAAAGGAAGATCCGCACTTCCGTACTGAGCCTTGTCGATCACCGATTGCAGCTGCTCAATACGCACACCCATAGCAAAGGGCTTGGGCTCCATGGGAATTCCCTTATCATGCAGCATCCGGAAGGTATCCCGTGCGCTGTGACCAATGGCCAAAATCACCTTATCGCAGGCAATATCGCCCTGATTTGTCCGCAAACCGCAAATTTTGCCATTTTCCGTGAGAATATCCGTGACCTGTGTAGAAAAGCGAACCTCGCCACCCAAGGAGAGGATGCGTTTACGCAGGTTTTGAACCACTGTCAGCAGCACATCTGTGCCAACATGGGGCTTTGCGTCGTAAAGGATATCTTCCCGGGCACCGGCTTTCACAAACTGCTCCAAAATCCAGCCGATTCTGGGATTGTTGACGCCGGTATTCAGCTTTCCGTCAGAAAATGTTCCGGCACCGCCCTCACCAAACTGCACATTGCTTGCTGCATCCAGTTCACCGGTCTCAAAAAATTTCTGTACTTTTTCGTGCCGGGTTTGAGCATCCTCACCCCGTTCCAGAATAATAGGCTTCAAACCAGCCATAGCAAGAATTAGTCCTGCAAACATGCCCGCCGGGCCAAAACCGACGATCACCGGTCTGGAATCGGACACGAATGTACCCTTTGGCGGTTTGTAGTAGGTCATCTGGGTAATGGCCGCTTTTTTACAGCCGCTGGCCTGCAAAATCTTCTTTTCACTTCCGTCAACCGCGACATCAACGGTGTAAATGATGCGTACATCCGGCTTCTTTCTGGCATCAACAGACCGTCTTACCAGTGAAAGACCACGAATTTTCGAGGCCGATATCCGAAGCAATCGTGATGCTTCGTAAACTAACTGATTTGCATCATGCT
>JAZORJ010000149.1:0-3023 GCA_045656525.1 Faecousia sp.
CGGTATCTACATCATCGACTTGCAGAAGACCGCTAAGAAGCTGGAAGAGGCTTACACCTTCATCCGCGAGACTTCCGCTAACGGTGGCAACATCCTGTTCGTCGGCACCAAGAAGCAGGCTCAGGACGCTATCAAGGAAGAGGCAGAGCGCTGCGGCGGTTACTATGTCAACGCCCGTTGGCTGGGCGGCATGATGACCAACTTCCGCACCATGCGTACCCGTATCGACCGTCTGGCTCAGCTGCGCAAGATGGAAGCAGACGGCACTTTCGCTATGCTGCCCAAGAAGGAAGTCATTCAGCTGCAGGCTGAGATCGAGAAGCTGGAGAAGTATCTGGGCGGCGTTAAGGAAATGAAGAAGCTGCCTGCTGCTCTGTTCATCGTTGACCCCCGCAAGGAGCGCAACGCGATCGCTGAGGCTCACAAGCTGAACATTCCCATCGTGGCTATCGTTGACACCAACTGCGATCCCGACGAGATCGACTACGTGATCCCCGGCAACGATGACGCTATCCGCGCCATCCGCCTGATCGCTGCTGCTATGGCTTCCGGTGTGATCGAAGGCCGTCAGGGCGAGGACGCTGTCGCTGAGACCGCTGAGGCTGTTGAGGCCGAGGCTGCTGAATAAGATACAGATTTAGGAGGATACCAAAATGGCTTTTACCGCTTTGGATGTTAAGAAACTGCGTGAAATGACCAACGTTGGCATGATGGACTGCAAGGCTGCTCTGGCTGCTACCGATGGTGATATGGATAAGGCTGTGGACTGGCTCCGTGAAAAGGGTCTGGCCAAGGCTGCTAAGAAGGCTGACCGCATCGCCGCTGAGGGCGTTGCTTACGCTACCGTCGTGAACGGTACCGGCGTCGTGATCGAGGTTAACTCCGAGACCGACTTCGCTGCTAAGACCGATGCTTTCATGGATCTGGTTAAGAATCTGGCTGTTGTCGTTGCTGAGCAGAACCCCGTTGATGTGGAAGCTTTGAAGGCTTGCACCTACCCCGGCACCAACCTGACCGTTACTGAGATCATGCAGGAGAAGGTCATGTCCATCGGCGAGAATATGCAGATCCGCCGCTTCTCCCGTTTTGCTGAGAATACTTCCGTCGCTTACGTTCACGCCGGCGGCACCCACGGTGTTCTGGTAAATCTGGCTGTAGAAGGCGACATCGGCGCTACCGAGATCGGCAAGAACGTGGCTATGCAGATCGCTGCTATGGGCGCTAAGTACTGGGACAAGGCTCTGGTTCCCCAGGCTGAGGTTGACAAGGAAATGTCCGTGCAGCTGGCTCTGATGGACAACGATCCCAAGATGGCCGGCAAGCCCGCTCAGGTCAAGGAAAAGATCGCTCAGGGCAAGATCGCTGCTTTCTTCAAGGATATCTGCCTGCTGCAGCAGGAGTTCGTCCGCGCTGACCTCTATAAGGGCGACGTGGCCGGCTACATTGCTGACGCTGCTAAGAAGCTGGGCGGCAAGATCACCTTCGTGGATGCTATTCACTACATCAAGGGTGAAGGCATCGAGAAGAAGGAAGAGAACTTCGCTGACGAAGTTGCTGCACAGATCGCCGGTGCTAAGAAGTAATTTTCTGAACACAAACTCCCCAACCACCCGGTTGGGGAGTTTTTTCTTGCATTTGTCGAAATATGGTGATATACTGAATTTGTCCCCTATACTAAAAATTGGAGGAATTGCTATGTTTTGTTCAAAATGTGGAAACCAAATCGCAGACGATGTTGCATTCTGCCCCCAATGCGGCGCTGCAACAACAACCCAAAGCGCACAACAACCCGCGTATCAACAACCTGCGCAACCCTTGCAGCCTGAGCTGCCCATGAAGTGGTTCAAGTTCCAGATCAATTTTGCCATGTGGGCTGCGGCGATTCTGAATGCCATCAATGCATTTGCGATGCTGACCGGCAGCCAATACGGAACAGACGGAGAAGCAGAACTGGTTTATGCTATGTTCGAGGATTTGAAAATGCTGGATATGGCATGCGGCGTTCTTTTGCTGGCTCTGGCAGTGTTCGGAATTTATACCAGATTCCAGCTGGCAGCATTTAAGAAGAATGGCCCCAAGTTCCTGGCGATCCTGTATGCAGGCGTGATCGTTTTTGACCTCGTGTATGTACTGGGCTGTTCCAGTATCCTGCCTGAGTATGTCTTGGAGTATGTTGATTTTACATCCTTCTATAGCGGTGTTGCCGGCAGCGCGGTAGCGTTGGCTGCTAATATTACTTACTTCAAGAAGCGCGCACACCTCTTTGTAAACGAATAAAGTACATAAAAAATGACCGAGGTTTCCTCGGTCATTTTCTTTTATACAAGCACATTTCGTAGGGGATGCCGTTTTCTTCCCCGGATTGGAGAATTTCGGCAAGCACCCAGTTTTCATCCTCGTCCAGATTAGGGAAGAATGTGTCGGATTCCGGCCGAGCGTGCACCTTTGTCACATAGGCGGTGTCGCACAGGCTTAGCATTTGTCGGTAAACACTTCCGCCGCCGATGACCACGGCTCTTTCCGCAGTTTCGGCAATGCGGGCGGCATCCTCCGGGGATGCGGCCATGGTAAAACCGGGATACAACCGCTTTGTTCTGGTTAACATAACATTTCTACGGCCGGGGAGCGGTTTTTGCTCGGGAAAATCCTCCACGGTGCGCCGGCCTACGATGACCATCGCGCCCCGGGTGGTCTCCCGGAAGAACTTCCGGTCAGCGGACAGAGCAATGGGTTGCGTGCCGTCCTTGCCGATGCCCCAGTCGTCATAAACTGCTACAATCAGTTCCATAGGTTTACCTCAAATTGCCATGGGGATTTCAAAGTCAAAGGGATGGAATTGGTAGTCTTCCACCTTGAAACTGTTTTTGGTGAAGGCGTAGAAGTCGGTGATGCTTTCGTCCATGGAGAATTTGGGGGCGGGGAAGCCTTCGTTTTTCAGCATTTCCTTCACCATGGGAATGTGCCGGTCGTAGATATGGCAGTCGGCGATCACATGGATCAGCTCGCCCACTTTCAGCCCGGAC
>JAZORJ010000150.1:0-3177 GCA_045656525.1 Faecousia sp.
CACTGAAGGGACTGATCAAGCATCCATTTGCAAGGATGTAATAGGTATCCTCGCTTTCTTTGAGAATCAGGCACACGCCGTCCTTCCGTGAGGTCATGGGAAGATTCATCAAAATCTTGAATCCAAATGAGCCGAACAGCATGGTATCGTGCTCAGGATTACTATTCGCAAAGAATGCCTCCAATCCCTTGCTCATATCCGGAGGTGTCATATCCATGCGTTCGGAAATAACCGCCTGCAGATCCCGGGTGCCGTATTTTGCTGTCAGCAGAGGAATCATATTATGCAGAGTCTCGGCACACCAACGGTATTCATCCACATTCTGGGGTGTCCTGAGCAGAGGGTCGGTTGTATCCATGCCAAACAAGTAGGATACGTTTGCGTTAAATGGTTCGCCCATATCCTCAAACCCAAAAGGTGCAAAGCAGATTGCATGATAATGTCCGATAGTGTATACCAGACGGGGAGCCGCATAGGAATGGGTAGCCGTTTCAGGAATAAAGAGCGGATTGTCCAGTTTCGTATATTGATCACAGGTCTCGCAGAAATTACGAACGTAAATATCCGGCGCAAAAACGTCAATGGACGGAGCGCAATATTTCCAGACCTCCATCACCTTGGCAACAGGACCTCCGGTGGGATACACGCCAGCTTCCTCACCCTTATCCAGCCAGCAATTCACCGCCATAGGGAGCGGATAAACAGACTTACCCGCAGATGCGACCTTTTCCACATAAGAAGCAATGTGATATGCGCTGAAAATCTCGCCGCCGTAACTGCCAAATACTTCTTCCCATGTGCCGGAAGCTGCACCTGCTTCCACTGCCTCTTTGATTCCAGGTTCCATAGACGCTGTGTGGGACTTCATGTAATCTGCAAAGCTCTGGGGCACATTGGACGCGAACAGTGCATCCGCTGCATCGGAGTGTTCCCGGTCAGAGCCCTGAAGTCCGGTCTCATTTTCCACTTGCACAGCAATAACGGTGCGCTCCTGCTCATCTACTTCCTTCAAATGTTGCATGAATGCGGCAAACGCCTTGGCATCCGATATACAGGTGTTTTCCCCCAGATAGGAAAGAGTCGTATACTCCATTCCATAGAATTTGGGGAGACTGGTCTTATTTTTGCCTTTCTCAACCTGTGCCCGGGGGAATCTGACCATATCCTTTTTGACCCACTCCGGGGCATACATGCACTGCGCATTCTTCCAGGTGCCAAACCAAAGGAATACGATCTTCATACCATAGCTGCGTGCCTGCGCAATCAATTCATCAATCAGACCGAATTCAAATTGCCCCTCAACAGGCTCAACAAGCTCCCAATATGCGGGCATCAACAAGGTGTTCAATCCCAAACGTTTTGCCTTTTCCCATACACCGATCATATATTCTGCATTGGAAGCACTGGAGTTATGGACTTCACCTGCAATCATAATATACGGTTCAGGAAGCAGCTTCTTATATAAATCATTCATGGCCAACGCTCCTTACTTTATGGTTTTGAAATACGGAATTTGCTTACGCGAAAATAAAGTCAGTGATAGTAAAACCTTCACCCCCGGTCTTCGCGGAAACGGCTATAGGACCCATCAGGGAAGCAGGTGGAATTGCCCATCACAACACCACGGGGGGCGACGGTAAAGGCTACATGAGCGATTTTTAGGCGCTTGTGCCATAGGACTCAATTGGCACCGGATTATAGGCGCGCTTGCATTTGATTGTGTCGCGGATCATTTGCCAATTACCACAGAGCAAGAACACCTTTTCTTTCAGGGAGACTTTTTCAGTTGCTGTTCAGCTTTGTCGGCAATTTGCTCTTTGGTTAAATTGCAGTTTTTCTGAAACATGTTGATTCCACTCTGTTGATTTGCGTGTACGTTAACGCTACTAACAATATACGCAAAATTTGCTGCAATTTCAAGTGCGTTAATATTAGCGCATGTATTTTCATAGGAATATACAATTTCAAGTTTTCTCTTTTGTATAAGGTGTCTAGGATCAGCTTTTTCGAATTTCCACCTGTGCACAGCGCAAAACAAGAAAGACTCACTGTCCGCTGCAAAGCGGTCAGTGAGTCTGAGTCTCTATAGAAAAGCGGTGATTCTTTCAAATATTTTGCAGGATATGGATGGTCAAGTTTGTATAACTGTTTGTCTTTTCCGGTTTGATCCCATTGGCGACATAGTCGAAAAGGATCTGCAAAGATTCCGCCCCTTGCCGCTCCGGTTCTTGACAAACGATTGCGGTGATCAAACCTTCCTCCAGCAGCGTGTACTGCATGGGTATTAGGTCGTTGGTTATAATTTTGACGTTGCGATGCCCCATTCTTTCATGGATGGTCTTGCAAACGCTGTAATCTCCCGGGTTGATCAAGTAAACAACGTCAAAATCCTGATGCTCTGCCAGCATTTTCTCAGCAGCAGCCTCCAAGGAGATGCAGTCATCCGTGGTCGTATAGCTTTTGGTTACTTCCACATCGGGGTAACGCGCTTGCATTTCCTGCCGGAATCCCAATTCGCGTTCCCGATAGCTGATCGTGCTGTCATCGCCCTCGGACAGCACAGCAACTTTTCCACCTTTGCCACCTGCAATGGCGCAAAGACCTGCCGCAATTCTGCCGGCCTTCTGATAGTCGCAGCCTACATATGTCAGACAATTCTCAGACGGCAGCGGCATATTGTAGGAAACCACCGGTATCTGATTTTCCTTTGCCCACCAATACACAGGTTCCAGAGTATCCATAGGCATCATTGCGATTCCGTCTGTTTCCCGATCCCATTCGCTCAAGGCCGTTTCTCCCGGAGAAAGGGGAACGATTTCCACATCAACGCCATACTGCGCCAGTTCTTCCGATTTCATTTTCGCGCCTTCCAAAACCTTTTCAAAAAAGGGGCGACATAGAGGATCAATTGTAAAAAATGTCAGCTTCCGCTTTTTGCGCATGATCGCAAGGCCCTTTGCCACACTGTTGGGTTTGTATCCCAATTCATCAACCAAACGGAGTATGGTTTCCTTTGTTTGCTCTGACACACGTCCGCGATTGTGCAAAACGCGGTCGACTGTTCCGATAGAAACACCCGCACGCATTGCGATTTCCTTAATGGTAGCCATGCAATGTATCCCTTCTGTGCAATAGATGAACATATTGTAGCAGGTATTGTTGAATAATGCAAGTCTG
>JAZORJ010000151.1:0-2984 GCA_045656525.1 Faecousia sp.
AATACATTACTGCTGTTCAGTCTGGTGGCCTGCGTTGCTGACGGCATTCTTTGTCTGAGTCAGGTGCGTGTGCCTTGCTGTGCGCCGTTTAGCTTGAATATGACCATGTCACTGTGGTGCGCATATCAAAACCGCAATACGGAAATGGGTCAGATGGATACCATGCGCAAGGCAATCCGCCTAAACAGCGTTGCGGTGGAAGAGGATCTGTATAACGGCAATCCCGGAATCCTTCGTGGTGATGGACAGGTAGAAGATTTCATGGATCACTATCGCACGCTGCCCGGCCCGGAGCGCACGCTGAATACATATGCTTTGATTGCCCTGTTTGCCGGCTTAGCCATTGGCATTACTGCCGGTGTGCTCAGCGGTGTCGCCACAGGAGTCAGACTGTTTAGCGCAACGCTGCTGCTGGCTGTTCCGGCAACGGCATACATTGCGGTTTCTCGTCCCAATGCCATTCTGGAACGGAAAATGCACAAGCTGGGAACGGTCTTGTGCGGTTGGCACGGTGTGGCGGCCTTGAACAATAAGATCGCATTCCCGCTGGACAGCGAGGATTTGTTCCCTTCGGGATCTGTGAAGATGAACGGCGTCAAGTTCTACGGAAGCCGCAATCCGGATCAGGTGGTAGCATACAGCACTGCGGTCATGGTGGCGGATGGAGGAGGCTTGGCACCTCTGTTCAGCCAGCTTCTGGAAAGCCGTAACGGATACCATTTTGAGGTAGAAACCTTGCGCCATTATCCCAATGGGGGTGTTGGCGGCATTGTGAACGGAGAAACGGTCTTGGTAGGTACATGGTCCTTTATGCGGGAAATGGATGTGGAAATGCCCGAGCGTGCCAAGATTAGCAATGCAGTTTATGCTGCGGTAGACGGCGTGCTCAACGGTGTATTTGCCATTAGCTATACCAAGACAAAATCTGCGGCATTGGGCTTGACCACCCTGTGTGCGTATCGCAAGCTGACCCCGGTGATCGTCTCCGGTGATTTTATGCTGACAGATGCGTTTATCGGAGAGAAATTTGGCGTAAATACCCGGCGTATCGCATTCCCGGAGCGGAAGGTCCGCAGGGAAATGGCCAATCGTCAAGTGGGGGAGGAGTCGCTGGTTGCGGCGTTGACAACCCAAGAGGGCTTGGCAGGTGCGGCCTATGCCGTCACCGGTGCCCGGACATTGCACTCATCCTGCGTCACCGGTGTGGCGGTGCAGATGATCGGCGGTATTTTGGACTTGCTGGTCATGCTGGCACTGACGGTGGTGCATGCAGAGTATTTGATCACTCCGGTGAATCTTTTGCTGTACGAATTGGTCTGGATGATCCCCGGTCTGCTTATTACCGAGTGGACAAGATTTGTATAATACAAAGCCCGGCAGTGAGGACTGCTGGGCTTTTCCAACGATTTGACGAAAATTTTTGTGTGTTTTGCGCAGAAAAACAAATGTCCATCGGCATTTTGACCAATTTTGCATTCTGACGAAAAAAGGCATTGAAATACGAGTAGGTTTCGTGTATAATGTCTTCATGTGGTGTGATACACCCATTGTAAGCAGAGGAAGGACAATCCTTCCCGAAAGGAGATTTGATTTATGTACACAGCTAACGCAATCCGAAATGTATGCTTGCTGGGCCACAGTGGCAGCGGCAAGACCGCCTTGGCAGAGAGCCTGCTTTATATGACCGGTGCTATCGACCGTATGGGCAAGAATGCCGACGGCAACACCGTTTGTGACTTTGACCCCGAGGAGATTCGCCGCAATATTTCTATTTCTACTGCGGTCGTTCCTTTGGAATATAAGAATACCAAGATCAACCTGCTGGACACCCCCGGCGGCTTTGACTTCTCCGGTGCCGTTGTGGAAGCACTGCGTGCTGCTGACGCAGCTATTCTGGTTTGCTCCGCTAAGGACGGTATCACCGTTGGCTTCGAGAAGGCATGGAAGTACTGTGAAGAGCGGAATATGCCTCGCTTTATCTACATTTCCAAGACTGACGAGGACAACTCTGACTACAATGCTACTTTCGACGCTCTGCGTGAGAAGTACGGCAACAAGATCGCTCCCGTTGTGGTTCCCATTTGGGATGCCTCCAAGAAGGTTACCGGCATTATTGATGTGCTGAACAAGCGTGCATACGAAATGCAGAAGCTGAAGCGTGTGGAAATTCAGGTTCCCGATGATAAGCTGTCTGTTATCGAAGAATTCAACGATGCTTTGAAGGAAGCTGTTGCTGAGACCGATGAGGCTTTGATGGATCGCTTCTTCGAGGGTGACGACTTTACTTATGCTGAAATGATCAAGGGTCTGCATGAGGGCGTTAAGGACCTGAGCCTGTTCCCCGTGCTGTGCGGCTCCGGTGTTAACTGCTTGGGCAGCCTGATGCTGATGGATCACATCATCACTCTGTTCCCCAACCCCATTGAGGGCAACTATCACAAGGCTACCTTGGCTGACGGCACTACCGAGGAATTCGTTGTTTCTCCCGGTGGCGTGCCCGCAGCATTCGTGTGGAAGACCGTTTCCGATCAGTACGGCAAGTACTCCTTCATCAAGGTTCTGTCCGGTGAAATTACTTCCGATACCGCTCTGGTCAACGCCCGTACCGGCGAGACCGAAAAGCTGGGCCGTCTGTACACCATGTGCGGCAAGAAGAATAGCGAAGTTAAGGTTCTGGCTTGCGGCGACATTGGCGCCATCGGTAAGATGGATAAGGTCAAGACAGGCGACACCCTGTGTGATCCCCGTAAGGTGGTTTCCTTGAAGGGCATTCCCTATGCAGCACCCTGCTATTCCATGGCCATCGCTCCCAAGGCGAAGGGTCAGGAAGAAAAGGTCGGTTCCGGCCTGAACCGTTTGAACGAGGAAGATCCCTCCTTCACGCTGGTTAACAACGCTGAGACCCATCAGCTGGTTCTGTCCGGTGCAGGCGATCAGCAGCTGGATGTGCTGGTTGCAAAGCTGAAGAGCCGCTTTGGCGTGGA
>JAZORJ010000152.1:0-5593 GCA_045656525.1 Faecousia sp.
CGCTGCTTCCTGCACCACCAACTGCCTGGCTCCCATGGCTAAGGCTCTGCACGAGCTGGCTGGCATCGAGGCTGGTATCATGTGCACCATCCACGCTTACACCGGCGACCAGATGATTCTGGACGGTCCCCAGAGAAAGGGTGACCTGCGTCGTAGCCGCGCTGGCGCTATCAACATCGTGCCCAACTCCACCGGTGCTGCTAAGGCTATCGGCCTGGTTATCCCCGAGCTGAACGGCAAGCTGATCGGCGCTGCACAGCGTATCCCCACTCCCACCGGTTCCACCACTATCCTGAACGCTGTTGTCGCTAAGGAAGTGTCCGTTGCTGAGATCAACGCTGCTATGAAGGCTGCTGCTACCGAGTCCTACGGCTACACCGAGGATGAGATCGTTTCTTCCGACATCATCGGCATGACCTTCGGTTCTCTGTTCGATGCTACCCAGACCATGGTCAACAAGCTGCCCGACGGCAAGACCCAGGTTCAGGTTGTTTCTTGGTACGACAACGAGAACTCCTATGTTTCTCAGATGGTCCGTACCATCAAGCACTTCTCCACTCTGCTGTAATTAAAAGCAAAAAAGTACACCCGACCTTCGGGTCGGCGGTTTTTTTATTTATAGAATCCTGCGTCAAGCAGGCGCATGAGGGCGGTGTTGGCTTCCTCATCGGTAAACAAAGCGGTGAATCGCTTGTCTGTGGCCAAGGCTTCCAAGGAAAGATCCAGCCGCTTTAAGGTTTCCAACGCGGCAAAGCCATCGCTTTCCCGGTGGCCATCCAGACAGCGGTGGGCAGTTTTCATGGCGTCCTCCACCGGACGCATGCGCACGCCCAAAGCAGCCGCTTCTTCCCGGGCCTTTGCCCATGCGGCAATAAATTTTTGTTCCATAGTAGCACCTCTTATACCTTCCCCCGAGGGGAAGGTGCCGAACGAATGTGAGGCGGATGAGGAATACGGGCAACAATTGGAGGGTTTAGGAAATGTATAGACCTATTCCTGTATTGATTCTGCCGCCGTTCCTCACCCGTCTTTCAATTTGCATGGGGATGCAAATCGAAATCCACCCTCCCCCCGGGGGAGGGTATGGGCGACTTCGTCGCTTTATTTCTCCAAAATGATGGGGCCGTTGTTGGCGGAGAGGGCTGCCTTGATAAAATCTGCGGCTTCCGCAGGGCTCAGCAGCACCTGCTCGCCGGTGCGCATGTTCTTCACGGCGCACTTGCCGGCAGCGATCTCATCCTCGCCCATCAAAACAGCGAAGGGCACGCCGATCTTGTCGGCATAGGCCATCTTTTGCTTAAATTTCTTCTGCTCGCCGTACAGCTGTACCTTCAAGCCGCTGCTGCGCAGAGCTTCCGCCACAGCAATGGAAGGTGCGGCATCAGCGGTCATGGGCAGCACCAGCGCATCACAGGGAGCGGTGGGCAGCTCGGGATTCAGCAGACCCTGCTCATCCAGCACATAGAACAGCCGGGTCAGACCGATGGAAATACCCACGCCGGGGAGCGCCTTGTCGATATAGTAGCCGGCCAGATTGTCGTAACGGCCACCGGAGCAGACAGAGCCGATCTCCGGATGATCCAGCAGCGTGGTCTCGTAAACCGTGCCGGTGTAGTAGTCCAAGCCCCGGGCGATGGTCAGATCCACCGCAAAATTTGCTTCCGGAACGCCAAATGCGCCCAGATTCTCGGTAACGGCTTTCAGCTCTGCAAGGCCCAAATCAAACAGCTCGTTGCGGCCTGCGTAGCCCTCCAATGCAGACAGAACCTCGGCATTTGTGCCACGGATGGCGATGAATTTCAGAATTTCGTCCGCCTGTTCCTCGGTCAGGCCGCAGTCGTCCAGCAGGATGGTCTTAACTTTGGCTTCTCCGATTTTGTCCAGCTTGTCCACTGTGCGCATAATGTCACCGGACTTCTCCGCCAGTTCCAACATGGCGTAAAAACCGTTCAAAATTTTCCGGTTGTTGACACGGATCTGGAAGCGATTCAGGCCGAAGCCACGGAACACCTTATAAATAATCGCAGGAATCTCCGCCTCGTTGAGAATGTCCAGCTTGCCGTCGCCGATGATGTCGATATCCGCCTGATAAAACTCACGGAAACGACCCCGCTGGGCTCGCTCGCCCCGATAGACCTTGCTGATCTGATACCGGCGGAAGGGGAATGCCAGCTCATTGCAATGCAGGGCCACATACTTTGCCAGCGGCACAGTCAGATCGAACCGCAATGCCAGATCGCTGTCGCCCTTTTGGAAGCGGTAGATCTGCTTTTCCGTCTCGCCGCCGCCCTTGGCAAGCAAAATCTGGGCATCTTCAATAACGGGTGTATCCAAAGCTGCAAAGCCGTAGCTGCTGTAAGTGCTGCGCAAAATTGCCAGCATCCGCTCAAACTGCGCCTGCTTGCCGGGGAGCAATTCCATAAAACCGGACAGAGTCCGGGGTTTGATGATATCCATAAAAATTTCCTTTCTAACAAGAATGTCATTCCGAACCGGCGACATGGGCCACCGGTTCGCAATGACAATAATATTCTCAATAACGGGTTTTTGCGTGGAGCATTTCACGCCAATCCAGATCGCCACGTTGCAGACCCATGATCAACATTTCCGCGGAAGCAAGGTTGGTGGCGATGGGAACATTGTGCTTATCGCAATGTCGGATAGTCTCCATCATCTGGGCATCGTCCCAAGGATCAATGGTGTTGGGATCGGTAAACAGCAGCACCAGATCGATCTCGTTATACGCAATGCGGGCGTTGATCTGCTGATGGCCGCCCTGCTTATGATTCAGCAGCAGGGTAATGGGCAGCCCGGTATTGTCAGCGATCAGCCGACCGGTAGTAGCGGTGGCGAAGAGGGCGTGCTTGCTCAGGACACTTTTGTAGGCGGTACAAAATTGCACCATCAGTTCTTTTTTCTTATCATGTGCCAAAAACGCAATGTTCATATAGACGCTCCTTCTTAAATATTACCGGAAATCAATGGGTACCGGCAAACCCTGAATTCTTTTTGCGATCCGCTTGCAGGCTGCGGCTGCACCCTTGCGGCCGTATTTTAAAAGCGGTGTTTCAAATGCGGCGGCCAAGGTGACATTTTCATCCTCCGGCACCACACCCAACAAGGGCAGACCGGATTCGTCCATCACATCGTCGATGGTGCGCTTGGTCACTTCCAGCAGCTTTTTCCGCACCCGGTTGACGATGATGCGCACGGAATTTTTCTTCATCCGCTCCAGCTCCTGACCGGTACGGGCCGCATCCCGGATGGCTGAGGGTTCCGGATTGGTAACCAGAATCACCCGATCGGCATGCTTGGCGCAGAGCAGAAAGCCGGCATCCAAGCCTGCGGGGGCATCCAAAAACACATATTCAAACTCTCTTTTGGCTTGGCGGAGCATAGCCCCGAAGGCCTGTGCATCCACATCCTCTGCCCGCAGATTGACAGGTGCAGTCAAAAAAGACAGCGTAGGGTACTGGATATGGGTAGCAGCTTGGGAGAGGGTGTAATTGCCCCGGTATACATCCGCAAAGCTCAACGCGCCGGCATCACACAACGCAAGAGAGATATCCAGATTCCGCAGGCCCACATCGCAGTCGATGCAAAGCACTTTTCTGCCCATTTCCGCCAGTGCGGTGGCGATGCCTGCGCACAGGGAAGTTTTGCCTGTGCCGCCCTTACCGGATAGCACAGCGATCAATTCGCCCATCTGCAAAGCCTCCTTGCCCTTTTAATGTGGTTATTATAAAGGAATATCGCACAAAAAGCAAGGGCTGATACGCATTTTTTTGCGGTTTATTTCATCAGAATAACCAAATGCCCCACCCGAAATCCAATTTTTGGTCATCCGCTTATCCCACTTTTTAAGGATGTCATCGCGAGGCCCAACGGGCCGTGGCGATCTCCCGGTACAATGTGGCAATTCGCTGGGTTCTACCAGGAGATTGCCACGTCACCCCTTCGGGGTTCCTCGCAATGACATACACGTGTAATTAAGTGTTCACAATTTTTTTACTCAAAATGGTAAAATAACCCTTGCATTTTTTTAATATTATGATATGATAGTTTAGCACTCAGGCATAAAGAGTGCTAAACAGATAGACAAAGGCAGGAAATCTGCTACTACAATAAGAATTTGGAGGCAAAAACATGAAACTCAGACCCATGGCAGACAATGTTCTGCTGAAAGCAAACGAAGTCCCGGAATCTACGGCTTCCGGCATCATTCTGGCAACCACCAACAAGGAAAAGCCCGCTATTTACGAGGTTGTTTCCGCTGGCCCCGGCACCAAGGATGTAGAAATGACCGTCAAGGCCGGTGACAAGGTCGTGGTCGGTAAGTTCGTCGGCAGCGAGATCAAGCTGGATGGCGAGGAGTACAAGTTCGTCAAGCTGGAAGAAATTCTGGCCGTTGTGGTTGACTAAGGAGGAAAATTACTATGGCAAAAATGATCGTTTACGGCGAGGAAGCTCGCAGAAAATTGCAGGCCGGTATCGACCAGCTGGCCGACACCGTTAAGGTTACTCTGGGCCCCAAGGGCCGCAATGTGGTGCTGGGCCGCAAGTTCGGCGCTCCCCTGATCACCAACGACGGCGTAACCATCGCCAAGGAAGTGGAGCTGGAAGACGCTTTCGAGAACATGGGCGCACAGCTCATCCGTGAGGTTGCTACCAAGACCAACGATGTAGCCGGCGACGGCACTACCACTGCAACCGTTCTGGCACAGGCCATCACCCGTGAGGGTCTGAAAAACCTGTCCGCCGGTGCAAACCCCATGGTCATGCGCAAGGGTATCGAGAAGGCTGTGGAAGCCGCTGTTGCCGCCATCAAGGAGCACTCCGTTCCTGTCAACGGCTCTGACGATATCGCAAGAGTCGGTACTGTTTCCTCCGGCGACGAAGCCATCGGCCGTCTGATCGCTGAGGCTATGGAAAAGGTTGGCACCGAGGGTGTCATCACCATCGAGGAGTCCAAGACTGCCGAGACCGGTCTGGATGTTGTGGAGGGTATGCAGTTCGACCGTGGCTACATCTCCCCCTACATGGTCACCGACACCGACAAGATGGAAGCCGTCATCGACGACGCTTACATCCTGATCACCGACAAGAAGATCGCTTCCATTCAGGAGCTGCTGCCCATCTTGGAGCCCATCGTCAAGGCCGGCAAAAAGATGGTCATCATCGCTGAGGATGTGGAAGGCGACGCTCTGGCAACATTGCTGATGAACCGTCTGCGCGGCAACTTCAATGTGGTCTGCGTCAAGGCTCCCGGCTTTGGCGACCGCCGCAAGGAAATGCTGCAAGACATCGCCATTCTCACCGGCGGTACTGTGATTTCCAGCCAGCTGAACATGGAGCTGACCGAGGCCAGCCTGAATGATCTGGGTCGTGCCCGTCAGGTGGTTGTCACCAAGGACAACACCACCATCGTGGACGGCGCAGGCGACAGCGAAGCCATCAAGGCTCGCGCACATCAGATCCGTTCTTCCATCGCAACTACCACTTCCGATTACGACCGCGAGAAGCTGCAAGAGCGTCTGGCAAAGCTGTCCGGCGGCGTTGCTGTCATCAAGGTCGGCGCACAGACCGAGGTTGC
>JAZORJ010000153.1:0-4790 GCA_045656525.1 Faecousia sp.
GGTTTGTTATATTCTCTGGTAAAAGGAGGCGAGATGGGATATGCGATATTTAAGATTATGCACAATTATATTGTTTGCAGTGGTATGTATACTAACCGGTTTAACAGTATATCGGGATTTTACGATCGATCGAACACCGCCCGAGATCGTCGACAATTTGGGACCCATTTCCGTATCCGTAGCAGACAAGGAGAATGCTTTACTGCAAGGGCTTACTGCTTCTGACAACCGGGACGGTGACTTGACTGATAAAATAATCGTTGAGCATATCTCCAGTTTTTCTGAGCACGGTGTGGTAAGTGTGGATTATGTGGTCTTTGACCAGGCGTGTAATATGGCCCGCTACACCCGCACAGTAACCTATGAAGACTATGCTTCCCCTCGATTGCATTTGAAAAGCCCTCTGATATACCGGGTGGGCGAAGACATTACCATTATGGATAAGCTGAAACTTGTGGATTGCTTGGGTGGCGATATCACATACAAGCTGAAAATCCAGACCTCCAATGTAAATGAGAGTCAGGTTGGACAGTATGAATTTACCGCCAGCGCAGTGACAGATATGGGTGACGAGGTATTTGTGAAGCTGCCGGTAAATATTTTAAGTTATGACGCTGAAGCGCCGATCATTGAATTATCGGAGTATCTGGTTTATGTCAAGGCAGGAGAACCCTTTTTACCTGCGGATTATATTACCGGTGTAAAGGATATGAATGGTTTTGTCATTGACATATCCGAGGTGTTTATTTTTAGTCAAGTAAATCTGGATAAGCCCGGCAGCGGTCAGTACCGTATGGAGGTTATTGACGGCAATGGTCGGAAGGGATACGCATTTTTGTCCGTAATTGTAACGGAGTAAGGATTTTTTACAGTCGGCTGGCGGAGCTCGCCTGAAAAGATGGTGATCAGATGGAAAAAGAAAAGGAATTACAACGCAAACAATTGCATATTCCACTGATATTGCGGGATCTGTGGCGCAATTTTTGGCTGATTCTGACGGCTGGTTTGATCGGCTTTATGGGAGTATTCATCTATGCCGGTCTGCTTCACAAGCCACAGTATACCAGCACGGTGACTTTTGCGGTATCTCCCAAGAACAATGGCTCTTATGTGGGATTCTATACATCTCTGCATACTGCTACCGAGATGGCAGAGGTGTTCAAGGAAGTATTCTCCAGCGATGTGCTTACCCGTATGGTACGGGAGGAGCTGGAGGATCCCAATCTTGCGGTGAATGTCACTGCGGAAGTAGAAGCAGATACCAATATTTTGCGCCTTTACGTTACCAGCGATGACCCCATTCGCACCCATCAAATCATGGGCGCGGTGCTGTCGCGCTACGATGAGGTGTCGGATTACATGTTCGGTGGTGTGGTGCTGGATACCATCAAAAGTCCCAAGGTGCCCACAAAACCCTCCAACCCGATAAATATGGTACTGTGGTATGGCGTGATATCCGTGCTGTTCATGTGCTTGATGACCGGCCTCATTGTTTGCTTGTCCTGGAAACGCAAAACGATAAAGACTCTGGCAGGCGCTCGGGAATATATGGGATATGCACCTTTGGGTGTCCTGATTCATGAAAAAAGCAAGCAACCGGGTCTTTTGATTAACCGAACCTTGGTGAGTTTCCGGTTTGTTGAAGGTGTGCTGCATGTGGCGCACAAATTGCGCCATCGTATGACCAAGGAGCGTAAAAAAACCCTGCTGATCACCAGCGTAGCGGAAAATGAGGGAAAAACCACACTGTCTGCCAACCTAGCTTTGGCTATGGCAAAGCATGGAAGCAAAGTTGCACTGGTGGATTTGGACTTGCGTCGGCCGGCCCTGCACAAGTTTTTTTCGGAGACTAAGCCCTACCTGAACCTCGTCCAGGTTATGTCAGAAGGGGTTATACCCTATCAAGAAGATAATTTGTACATTTTCTCTTTGCCGCAAGGAATGGGGGATGCGGGAAAATTCCTGCACGATGCCGCCTTGGGGAAATTTCTCCAGAGCCTTTCGGAGTGTATGGATTTTGTAATTTTGGACAGCGCACCTTACAGTGCTGTTGCAGACTCTGGTATGCTGTTGAAGTATGCAGACGGCTGTATACTGTGCATACGACAGGATTGGGTGCCCGGTGATGTTTTGCATGCGGTTGCCCGGGAACTGAACGAGGGCACTGCGGAGTATATGGGTTATGTACTTAACGATTATCTGGACGATGGCAGCCTGCGAAACAGTCATAAGAAATACGAACAGCATAAGTACGATCGCAAGTGACCGATTTCTTTGCGGTTGAAAATTTCGGTATGTCGGGACGGGTAGATCCGTTCCTTGAAGGACGGTGAAAAACATGGAACAGGAGAAAAGTAACAGCGTATGGGATGTTGACATCTCAGCGCTGCTGTATCATTTCTGGAAGGCGGTTAAGTCTCGGTGGTGGGTACTGATAATCTTCTGCGCCTTGTTTTCAATGCTGCTTGCGGTTTTTAGCTTGACGAGGAAGCCACAATACTTGGCAAGCTGCACCATGACCGTAAAGGTGGTCAATAATTCCGTTACCGCAGAGCTGGATTCCCAGTACAGCATTTACTATGACAAGGATCTGGCAGAGCAATTAGAAAAAACCTTTACCTACATTCTCACCAGCGATCATCTGACAGAACGTGTTGCACAGACTTTGGGAAAAGAGCCCCAAACCGGTCGCATGAAGGCGCAGTGTATCAAAGGCTCTAACATATTTGAAGTTTCCGCCACGGGAAATACACCGGAACAGGCATTTTCTATGCTGACAGCGGTAATGGATGTATTTCCTGATGCCGCCCGTTACGTGGTAGGCGACCTGACAATGGATATGGTTGAAATACCGCAGGTCAAATTGGATCTGAGCAATGTAATGAGTTGGGAACAGATACTGGCTGCAGGTATAATTTTAGGCCTGTTAACGGGCTCGGCAGTGCTGGTGCTCTCTGTGTTGACCCGCAGAACGGTACGCAAGCCCGAGGAACTGGAAGAACTTATGAATATGTCCTGCTTGGGCGTTATTCCCCGTTCCGAAGTGTGGAGAAGCGATTTCCGGGAGAGCCTTAGAGGTGTTGCTCGGAAAGTGGAGCAAGCTATGGAAGGGGAGGACGCGCGCGTTTTGCTGGTTACCGGTACTTTGCCCGGAGAAGGTCAATCCACTACCGCACAATTGTTAGCTGAAACTTTGGCCGAATGGGGCAAGCGGGTTTGTTTAATTGACTGCGACCTGCGCAAACCTTCTGTGCATGCGCAATATAGTCAGAAGAGCAAGGTGTTGCCTCTGGCGGAGTATTTGCAGGGCAACATCGATGAAAGTTCGATGCGCTACAAGGTTGGGGCGGACAATCTGTTGCTGGTGGGTAGCAGCTTGCCGGTAGAGCACCCAACAGAATTGCTGGTCAGCCCCAATATGAAGGCACTGATTTCGCAGATGTCCCAAAAGGCAGACATCGTGATTATGGATGCACCGCCCTGTGACACGCTGTCGGATGTGGAGGTATTGCAGCAATATGCGGATCGTATTCTCTATGTAGTGCGGCAAGATTTTGCCCCCGTATCCAGAATTCAGGATGCGGTGGAGGAGCTTTGTGAGCAGGATGAAAAGCTTGTGGGTTATGTCCTCACTTTCGCTGCTGAAACAGCCACCGGATATGGCAAATATGGTTATGGTACTTATAGCTACGGCAAATATGGCAATGGCTATTATGGCAAATACGGTTACAACAAAAAATATGGCCGTTACAGCGGCGAATACTATCACACGGAACAATCGGAGGGTCCTTCGGAGAAATGAAAAATTACCTGAGCAGGCTGAACAGAATACTGCCCCAGCTGCGCTGGATGGCAGGCTATTCCCACCGATATAGGTGGGTAGTGTTCTGGCATATTCTGCTGGGTTTGCTGGGTACCGCTATGGGCTTAGCTGCCAGTGTGGTGGGTAAAAACATTATTGACACGGTTACCGGCTATCAAACCGGTGCAGTTGTGACCATCGCTCTGTGGTACGTGAGCTTGCAGCTGATTGAAATTCTGCTGAGCGCAACGACAGGCTACATAAATGAGCGTATGCACATCAAGGTCAGCCAGCAATTGCGAGGAGAGATTTTTGACAGCATTATCCACGCCGGCTGGCAGGAAATTTCCCAATATCACTCCGGCGACCTGCTGGCACGAGCATCCCGGGATGCAGGAGCAGTGGCCAGTAGTGTAATCAGTTGGATTCCCTCCCTGATCATCAATCTGTTTCAATTCGTTGGCTCGTTCTTACTGATTTTCTATTACGATTATACTCTGGCGTTATTGGCACTGGCCAGTGCACCGGTAGTTGTCTGCCTGTCCGGTATTGTTGGCCGACGGATGCATAGACACAGCACACAAATGCATCAAATAGGCGCAGAACTGACCGCCTTCCACGGGGAGGCATTCAGCAATATGCAGCTGATCAAGTCCTTTGGCCTTCTGGATGTGTACGGAAGAAAATTGCGGCAGTTGCAGAATAGGCAAAAAACGGTCAGTCTTAAATTTAAAAAATTCTCCGTGCTGACATCTTCTGCGATGTCGCTGGTGGGCATGGTAGTGAGTGGCCTGTGCTTCTTTTGGAGCGTATACCGGCTTTGGAAGGGCCATATCACCTTCGGTGAAATGACGATGTTCTTGCAGCTGGCTGGTGTGCTGTCCGGCGCGTTCCGTGCGCTGGTGGGCATGATACCGGTTACCATTTCTGCGGCCACTGCCGCAGAGCGAGTTATGGAGGTATCCAGTCTGCCCAAGGAGGAATTCCT
>JAZORJ010000154.1:0-3909 GCA_045656525.1 Faecousia sp.
ACGAACGAAAGGAGCAAAAAATGAGACTGAATAAGCAGAAAATGGATGAGGCATTATTGGAGCTTGGGTTCCCCGAAAGGTTGTAGGGGACCGAGGTTCTTCGCCGGGCTGCGGAGCAGTACGCGCAGCGGCCGGGGCAGAGCTTGACAAAAGAGTTATATCCGGCACTTGCGGAGGCGTTTAACGCAGAGCCGACACAGATAGAGCGGAACATGCGCCACGCAATCGAGCGCGCTTGGAGGGACGGAAACCAAGAATATCAGCGGCGGCTTTTTGGCTGGACATACTCAGCGCAAATGGGCCGCCCGACTGTGGGAGAGACTATTGCGCGGATTGTGAGGTTTTGCAGTGAGGACTGAATACCTGATAGAGAAAGAGGTCGAGCGGGTGCTCGACCTCTTGACCTTTGAAAACCGCCTTGTGCTGCGGGTGCTGCTGCATACCGGGCTCCGAATAAGTGACGCGCTCGCGCTGCGGCCGGAGCAGTTGAAGCCAAATTTCTGGGTGACGGAGCAGAAAACCGGGAAGCGGAAGCAGATTGGCTTGCCGGGGCCGCTGCTGGCAGACCTGCGGGAAGCGGCGGGGGAATACTGGGTGTTTCCCGGTGCTGACCCCCGGAAGCACCGGAGTAGGCAAGCAGTATGGAAGGATGTCAAACGCGCAGCCGCTGCGCTGCGGTTAACTCAGAACGCAGCACCGCACAGCGCGCGGAAGGTTTACGCGGTGGAGCTCCTGCGAAAGTATGGCGATATTGAAAAAGTCCGCCGGGCTTTGAACCATGGCGGACTGGAAGTTACATTGATTTACGCGCTGGCAGATAAGCAGCTATCGGCGAAGGGACGAAGGCGGCGCAGCGGCCCCGGAAGGCGGAAGGCTTGACAAGCGGCCGCGGTTGTGGTAGTATCATGTCGAATGGAGGTGCAAGCAGAGCGCCAAACGAAACAAAACCATTATTTTGTGGGCCGGAGGCCCGTATGCGTTGGATAACCAAGAGGGCCGAAGGGCCCTAGTATTTAAATCTATCCAACGCAACAAAATAAAAATTTTGTTGCGTTTAGAGTTTAATTTTGCAGCATTCTTGACAAGAAGCCCTTTCATATCAAATTTCAAGTAATTTTGCAGCACAATATATAGTATAATATAATTAGTATATCCATCGAATAAATGTGTGTCAAGGTATTTCATTTTTATCTAAACGAATTAATTTTCTCAAAATACTTTACAAGTGCTTCCGTTGCCGTTACAATACAATCATAGATTTCCCTTTGGAGGTTTTTATATGAGCGTTAAACGAATTGGTGTGCTTACTAGCGGCGGCGATGCGCCTGGTATGAACCCCTGTGTCCGTGCTGTCGTCCGGACCGCTACCTTTCATGGCGTGGAATGCTACGGAATTCGTCGCGGCTACAACGGCCTGATCAATGGCGATATTTTCAAGCTTGATGAAAAGAGCGTTTCCCATACAATCAATCGCGGCGGAACGA
Source organism: Faecousia sp. (assembly GCA_045656525.1). Taxonomy (GTDB): domain Bacteria; phylum Bacillota; class Clostridia; order Oscillospirales; family Oscillospiraceae; genus Faecousia. Next base: position 1,485 of record JAZORJ010000154.1, read on the forward strand.
TTCTTTATACTGCCCGTAGTAAGGAATTTCTGACTGAGGAAGGTCAGAAAAAAGCTGTTTCCACCTGCAAATTCTTGGGTTTAGACAGTATTGTCGCCATTGGTGGCGATGGCACTTTCCAAGGCGCACGGGCCCTCAGCAAGTACGGAATCAATGTTGTCTGCATCCCGGCAACCATTGATAATGACATCAGTTGCACCAATTATTCCATCGGTTTTGACACGGCTGCTAATACTGCAATTGAATGCATTGACAAGCTGCGTGACACCATGCAATCTCATGAAAGATGCTCCGTTGTGGAGGTAATGGGCCGAAATGCAGGCTTTTTGGCTATGTATGTGGGGCTTGCAGTTGGTGCAACAGCCGTTTTAGTGCCTGAAAAGCCCATCGACTTCGAGCATGATGTTATAGAAAAAATCCGTCAGGCTCGATTCAATGGATTCAGTCATTACATGATTGTTGTGGCCGAAGGTGCTGCATCCGCTTCTGATGTTGCCGCACGAATCAAGGATGCCATTGATCTGGATCCCCGCGTGCCTGTTTTGGGCCATATTCAGCGTGGTGGCGTACCCACAGGTCGCGACCGTATCAACGCTACGAAAATGGGTTATCTTGCAGTAGAATTGCTGCTTGCCGGTAAAACAAACCGCATTGTTTGCACCAATTCCGGCAGCTTCACCGATATCGACATCGACGAAGGTCTTGCAAAGCAAAAGAGCATCCAGCAAATTGAGGTTGATGTTCTGGCGGCAATGACCGGCCTGTAACCCCCCTACCCTTCTAAATACATAAAAATGCCAACTGTGTTTGCAACGCAGTTGGCATTTATGCTTTTGGATGGCACTTTTCGTATACAGATTTCAGTTTTTGATTGATCATCTGCGTATAAAGCTGCGTGGAAGAAATATCACTATGGCCCATCAGCTCCTGCAAGGAGCCCAAATCCGCACCGTTTTCAAGCAAATGTACAGCAAAACTGTGGCGAAGTGTGTGGGGTGTCAGTTCCTTTTCAATATGGGCTGTTTCCTGATAATGCTTCAAAATCTTCCAGAAGCCTTGCCGGCTCATACGCATGCCGTTGACATTCACAAACAATGCTTGCTCCTCGGGATAGGCCAGCATACCGGAGCGCACATCGTTTATATACACCGCCAGCGCACGCAGAGCGGCAGGATACAACGGAATGGAACGGGTTTTCTTAGCACCGTTACACTTGATAATACCCAAATCCAGATTCACAGCGTCAATATCCAAACCGATCAGTTCTGATACACGCATACCTGTTGCGTACATAACTTCCAGCATCGCCTTGTCACGGAAACCCTTTGCATCCACGCAGACAGGCTGAGCCAGCAGAAGTTCAATCTCCCGACCGGTAAGGATTTGAGGAAGCTTCTTCTCCCCCCTGTCCACCCGGATCTTCGTGACCGGTGTGGATTCCAGAAAACCGGAGGACACTAAATAACTGTAAAAGTTCTTCAAACTCGCCAGAGTCCGAGAAACAGTGGCCGCTGACCGTCCGTCATCTTCCAGATGGGCAAGGTAGTGGCTGATATTCACTTGTGTAGCATCCACAACATCCGCTTCCTCATCCTGATGCAGCCATTCAGCAAATTGCCGAATGTCGCGCATATAGGAAGCAATGGTATTGGCGGATGCTTGTCTTACCTTTGACAGGTAATTCTCATAAGCACCAATCAAATCCAGCATGAATTGCAAACCTTCCCATTGTTTCGTATGTAACAATCAGTTTCGCCAAAAAAGGTGAAACAAGATAGAAATAAATCATTCCAACCACAACAGATATTACTGTGTACAGCAGCAAATACCGCTTAGAAATCACCTTGGCGAATGCTTGGATTGCACCAAAGATCATCACAGGGATCAGACATATGTCCGGCAGCTGCATCAAAAAACGAATCAACCAAGCGGAGCTTCCAAAATATCTTTGGAGCGCCCAACCGACACAGGTGAAACGGAATATTTGACAAATGCAGACAAAATAAACAAGCCCGCGCTTGGAATGAACGATTGCACAAAGAAAGGTAATGCACGGTACAGCATAACTCACTGCCAGACCAACGATCGATACAGGGCGACGCAACGCCGTGCACATCAAAAGCACATAAGAATGGTTGACAGAGGTTGCAAAAAGAGCACCGAATCCGGCACCAATAACAATACAAAATGCAAAAATGCACCAATACTTTTTGCATTCCTGCAAAATTCGAGGTTTTGAAAGCGGGAACAATTGACCAAACACTCCTCTATCAAACACCAAAAACGTTAGATCCGATTTGGGATTCGATGTTATGTGAAAGGGCAGAATTGAACCGTAAATTCACAAATGTACACATACTATACTCCAAAATCGAATAAAATGCAAGGGTTTTTGGGTATTTTTCCGTTTTTTGTAGATTATGCC
>JAZORJ010000155.1:0-7639 GCA_045656525.1 Faecousia sp.
GACCACCGGAACACCCAGCTCCTTGGCCATTACTTTCAGCGAACGGGAAATATCACTGACCACCTGCACACGGTTTTCATTACCCTTGCTGTAACCGGAACCCTGCATCAACTGCAAATAGTCAATCACCACCAGACCCAAATTGTCCAGTCGGCGGAGCTTGGCATTCATTTCCGCAACGGTGATGCCACCGTTATCGTCCACACGGATATCCGTCTGACTCAGTGCAGAGGATGCCATGCCGATTTTGACCCATTCTTCCTCTGTCAGCTTGCCGGTGGCCATTTTCTGGCTGTCCACAAAGCTTTCGCTGGACAGTAGTCTCATAGCCAATTCTTCCCGGGACATTTCCAAGGAGAAGAATGCAACGGTTTTCTTGTATTTCTTTGCCACATTCAGAGCCATATTCAGCGCAAATGTGGTCTTACCCATAGCCGGACGGGCCGCCACCAAAAGGAGGTTACCCTTATTCAGGCCGTTGATCTTGCCGTCCAGATCCCGCAGGCCGGTGGACAGGCCGGGGATCGCAGAATCGGACTGGGCCAATTCATTCAGCCGGTCATACACCTTGTGCAAAATTGTGCCGATATGCTCCAAAGAGTCTTGGCGATCACCTTTACGCAAGGAGTAAATCTTCTTTTCCGCAGATTCCAGCATCTCCTGCGGAGTGCCCACCTGAGACTGGACCATCTCCGTAATGTCCACGCCCGCTTGGGACAGACTGCGAAGCATCGCCTTTTCCCGAACGATATTTGCATAGCGCACTGCATTGGCGGCAGTGGGCGTGATCTCCATGAGCTGCATGATGTAATCCCGGGAATTGTCGTGATAAACACCGGCTTCCCGCATCTTATCCAGCACCGTCACCGGGTCAATAGCCTGGGAGTAGTTGAACATGGAATAAATTACTTCAAAAATTTCCCGGTTCTGCTGTAAATAAAAATCCTCCGGCTGCACCACGCCGATCACATCGGCTACGCAGCGGCTATCAATCAGGATGGAACCCAGCACAGACTGCTCCGCATCCAGATCCCGGGGCTGCTGTCTTGCCATCAACTGTTCATCCATGTTTCTCTCTCCTCTCTGGTTCTGAATCAAACTTTTTTACGCTTCCTCGATCTTCACCGTCAGGGGTGCGGAAATCTCGTAACCCAGCTTGCAGGTAACAGTATAGGTACCCACGGACTTGATGGTATCGGCAATCACGATCTTCCGCTTGTCCAGCGTAATGCCTGCCTTGGCTTTCAAGGCATCGGCAATTTCCTGATTGGTCACAGAACCGAACAGTCGGCCTGCGCCGCCGCCCTTTGCGGTGACTACCAGTGTCAGCTCCCGCAACTGCTTGGACAGTGCCAGTGCTTCCGCCTTCTCTTTGGCAATGCGCTCCTGGGTAGCCTTGTCGTTCATGCGCATGGTATTGATCGCATCGGGTGTGGCTTCAATAGCCATCTTTTTGGGGAGCATGAAGTTCCGTGCGTAACCGTCGGATACTTCGATCATTTGCCCCTTCTTACCCTTGCCTTTTACATCTTGCAACAAAATTACTTTCATAATATTTACTCCTATTCCTTATCTACTTACCTTATTGCTCATAGTATTTGTCAATGGACGCAATCAGTTGATCCAGTGCATCCTTGACTGTGCAGCCCTGCAATTGTGCACCGGCTGTGGCAGTATTGCCGCCGCCGCCCAAAGGCTCCAAAATCATCTGCACATTGGCATCGCCAATAGAACGGGCAGAGACGATCACCCGTTCCTCATCCGGATACAGCACAAAGGATGCGGTAATACCGGAAATATTCAACAATTCATCCGCAGCCTGCGCCGCCAGCGTCCGGGATGTGGTGGTGGTCAGTGCCGCAATGGCCAGTTCCTGACGATACAACCGGGCAGATTTAATAATCTGGTATTTGGACATGGTATCCTGGAAGTCGTTTTGCAGCAGCTTCTTCACTTCCACTGTATCCGCACCCCATTGCCGCAGTACCGCCGCCGCCTCAAAGGTGCGTTCGCCGGTTCGGACATTGAAGCTCTTGGTATCCAGGAAAATACCGGCCATCAGGCTCTTGGCCTCAATGGGCAAAACATCGCTCTTTTCCACTGCATATTGCAGCAGCTCTGTCACCAGCTCCGATGCAGACGATGCGAAGGGCTCGTGGAGATTTACCACAACGGGGTTGATATAGTCAGCAGCTCTGCGGTGGTGATCCACCACGCAGACCTTCGGAATGGCCTCCAAAAGGGGTCTGCACTCCACTTGATCCGGGCGGTTGGTATCCACAACCACCAAGGTGCTGTGATTATCACACAGCAAAAGCGCTTCCTGTCCGGATATGAAGGTTTCCTTGTATTCCGGCACTGTGCGGATTTCTTCCAACAGCTTTTCAGACACATTTCGTTCCAGATCCAGAACGATATAGGCTTTTTTGCCCTTCTTGCGGCACATGCAGGAAATACCCACAGCCGCACCCACAGCATCCAAGTCTGCATTCTTGTGTCCCATAATGAACACCTGACTGCTTTGTCCGATGAGCTCCATCAGAGAGTTGGATGTAACACGGGAACGCACCTTACTGCGGTGATCATTTTCCTTGTTGCGGCCGCCATAGAATGTAAAGTTAAAACGATCCTTGATGACAGCTTGGTCGCCGCCGCGGCTCAGGGACATTTCAATGGCCAGCGCCGCAAAATTGTAGCTTTCCTCGAAATTCACACCGTCCACGCCAATGCCCAGAGAAATGGACGCCGCCAAACCGGTGGGGTTTTCCACTTGGTGGATATCCTCCAACAAGGAGAATTTCCCCTCCGTTGCCCGTTCCAGATCCTGCTTTTCAAATACCAGCAGGAAGCGGTTGCGCTCTAACCGACGGAACAGACCATGGTAATCCTCCACCCATGCGGTGATCACCTCGTTGATCCGGGCATTGAGGTTGGAAATGGCGCTTTCTGTCAGATTTTTAATGAGTTCCTCATAGTTGTCTATCAAAAGGATACTGACCACGGGACGGGAGCGGATATATTCGTCCCGCACCAGATACAGCTCCGTCAGGTCGCTGAAATACAACATACCCAGTGCTGTTCCCTCCGGATCGTCCGCCCGCAGGGCAGTACCGTAAACCCGGTAACGGCGACCAGCGATGGTCACATCATAAGGATACTCCGTCTTGCCGGCCGTCAGCCAATCCAATGCAAGACCCGGCAAAATACTGTCCAGCTTTTGGTGCAGGTATTTATCCTGATAACCGGTAATGGAAGCAAATTCGTCATTTGTCCATATAATACTCTTATCACCCAAACGCACCAACGCCATGGCCAGCGGCACATCCGCACCGGCACCCACTTCCGCACCGTCAAAGGCAGTCTTCACATACTGCTGGATCTCCCGGCGGCGGTATACACGGCATATGACATAATAGGCACCCAGCAAGGCAGTCAATCCGCCTTCCACAGCAGCTAAAATGTAATTTTCGGTCATTGCGGCTGCAACAGTAAAGCCTGCCATCACAGCAAAAAAGACCCAAAGACCGGGCCAAAGCAACCGCCCCAGTTTCTTGTTCATATGCCGCACCTCCTAAAAATAGGTATACTACCCAAGTTACAATAAGCTTATCGTATATTATAGCAAAAGAAATCAGAAGGCGCAACTGTTTTTCAAACATTTTCCAAAGTATCTTTTCCCCCTTGACATCCGCATTTCATAACGATATAATTGTATCGATATAATATTATCAATTAAATCAGCAGGAGGTTTTTCTTATGTCATCTAAAATTACCGTGATCGGTGCAGGCAGCGTCGGTTCTGCCATTACCAACGACATTCTGGTGGAGGGCATTGCCAGCGAAGTAGTGCTCATCGACATCAATAAGCAAAAAGCTGTGGGTGAAGCGATGGATATCTATCAGGGCGCACCCTTCTGCTCCCCTGCCATCATTCGTTCCGGAGATTACGAGGATACCGCCGGTTCTCAGATCGTCATTATCACATCCGGTGTGCCCCGCAAGCCGGATCAAACCCGTTTGGAGCTGGCCCAGACCAATGTGAACATTCTGAAAGAAATCACACCGCAAATTGTCAAATACGCTCCGGATGCCATCTATATTTTGGTTTCCAATCCCGTGGATATTCTAACTTATGTGTTCACCAAGATTTCCGGCATTCCGGAAAACCGCATTTTAGGCTCCGGCACAGTACTGGATACCAGCCGTCTGCAATCCGAGCTGGCAAAACGCTTCCACATCAGCCCGAAAAATGTTCACGCCCATGTTTACGGAGAGCATGGCGACAGTTCCTTCATTCCTTGGTCCTTGGCGACCATTGCCAACAACAAGATCGACGACTACCGGAACAACATCGCAGACCCGGACAGCATCTGTTGGAGTCCGGCGGAGCATCAGGCAATGGAGGACTTTGTCAAGCAATGCGGTGCGCAGGTCATCAAAAGCAAGGGTGCGACCTTCTATGCGGTGGCCATTTCCGTGTGTCATATCTGCAAATGTATCCTCAATGGCAGCGGCACTGCCCTGACCGTCTCCACCATGATGCACGGGGAATACGGCGTGGACGATGTGTGCCTGTCCACCCTCGCCTTGGTTGGCAGCGGCGGCGTGCACACCAAAATCACCTCTCCCCTGACCCCGGAGGAAACCGAGAAAATGCAATTAAGTGCCAAGAAATTGAAAGAAATCATCAAAGGATTGAATATCTGAAAGTACAGGCGTGTTGCGAAAATTGCAACACGCCTGTTTCTCGGTCTGCGAAAAGCGTCGGATACTTCTTTCAAAAATAGGTATACTTTTTTCTGAAACTGTGTTATAATACTTCCAGAATGCGCCGGGTGGGGCAGTCCCGGGCAAAGACAATTGAAGAAAAAATGCAGGCATTTCCCTCACATTTGCCATACAGGGCAAAAAATGTGACAAATGGTTGCCTGTTTTGTTATGGCCTTTTGGCCCATTTTGAAAGGAGTTTACCCAATTTGGCAGAAAAACTGAAAATTATTCCCCTTGGCGGTCTGGATGAGATCGGCAAGAACTGTACCGTTCTGGAATACGGCAAGGACATGATTGTGATCGACTGCGGCGTTGCCTTCCCGGATGAGGATATGTACGGCGTTGATCTGGTCATTCCCGATTTTACCTATCTGGTACAAAACGCGAAAAAGCTGCGGGGCATGTTCATTACCCACGGACACGAGGATCATATCGGTTCTATCCCCTACTGCATGCAGCAGGTCAGCTGTCCCATCCACGGCACGGCCATGACCAACGGACTGATCAAGCTGAAGCTGGAAGAGCACCACTTGGCTGATACCGTCAAGCTCATCACCCACAAGCCCGGTGATGTGGTCAAAGCCGGCTGCTTCTCTGTGGAATTTATCCATGTGAACCACTCCATCGCAGACGCTGTTGCCTTTGCCATCCACACCCCCGCCGGCACGGTGATTATGACCGGTGACTTTAAAATTGATCCCACCGCCGCGGACGGCATGATTGACCTTGCCCGTCTGGGCGAGCTGGGAAATCAGGGCGTTTTGGCTCTGCTGGCCGATTCCACCAACGCAGAACGCACCGGCTACACCCCCAGCGAAAATATCGTGGCAGAGAGCTTGGACCGGCAGTTCCGTAACTGCGACCAACGGATCATCGTCACCACATTTGCATCCAACATGCATCGAATTAAGGCTGTTTTGACCACAGCCATCCGTTACGGCCGAAAGGTGGCCGTATCCGGCCGAAGCATGGAAAATATGCTGAAAGTCGCACAGGAGCTGGGTTATCTGAAAGTGCCCTCCGGCACGATCGTGGATCTGGCTACGGTAAAAAACCTGCCCAACAACAAGGTTGTTATCGTTTCTACCGGCTCTCAGGGCGAAAACATGTCTGCGCTGTATCGCATGGCATTTTCTTCTCACAAGCAAATCGACATCACCGCCGGTGACCGGGTCATCATCTCCGCATCCGCCATCCCCGGCAATGAAAAGGCGGTCTCCCGGATCATCAATGAACTGTACCGCAAAGGTGCGGATGTGGTCTACGAAAAGAGCGAAGGTCTCCATGTCTCCGGCCACGCCTGTCAGGAAGAATTGAAGATCATTCTTGCATTGTGCAAGCCGAAATACTTTATCCCCGTCCACGGTGAGCAGCGGATGCTGCAAATTCATGGTCGGCTGGCACAGCAAATGGGCATTTCCCCTCGGAATGTGGTCATTGGAGAGATCGGTTCTGTGATTGAGCCGGGTGTCCGCAGCTGTAAAATTAACGGCACAGTCACCGCCGGCAAGGTATTTGTAGACGGCACCGGCGTGGGCGATGTGGGCAGTGTGGTACTGCGTGACCGGAAGCATCTGGCGCAGGACGGCATGATCGTGGTGTGTCTGAATCTGTCCGGTCAGGACGGAAGCATCATTTCCGGCCCGGATATCATCACCCGTGGTTTCATCTATGTTAAGGAATCCGAAGCACTGATGGAGGAATTACGGGCTGTGGCCATGGAAGCCATTGAGCGCTGTCAGCGCAAGCGTGTCCGGGATTGGTCCACCATCAAGACCGCCATCAAGAACGATTTGAGTGGCTACCTGTATAAGACCACCAAGCGCAATCCCATGATCCTGCCTGTTATTACGGAGCTGTAAGGAGACCGTTAGCATGCAAAATAAACTGTACGGCAAAACCATGCTTTGGGACGGTGATTCCATTTGCGCCGGGCGGGACAATCACGGAAATTGGGCTACCCGAATCGCACAGCGAAATACCATGCAAAGCGCAAACTATGCTGTCGGCGGCGGTACCATCACAGAAAAGATGAAGCCCATGGCAAACGGTGAGCCTCGTCATTCTGTCTGCGGCACTGTGGATCAAATGTATGCGGAGCATCCTGACGCCGACTATATCATCATTGAGGGCGGCACAAATGATGCCGACCTCATGCGTGCGGAGCAGTTGTCTCGTCTGGGAGCTTTTGATCCCCATGATTTCAGTGGCAACTATGATACTTCCACCTTCTGCGGCGCGTTGGAGAGCATTTTCTATCGAGCAATTCAGTACTGGTGCGGAAAGAAAATCGCCTATGTCATTCCGCAAAAAATGTGCTGCGGAGAACCGGTTTCCTACGAAAATCGGCGGTTCTTTTTCGACAAAGCTGTGGAAATTTGCAAGAAGTGGGGCATCCCCTATTGCGACCTGTGGTACGGGTGTTATTTGGATTCCCGTTTGCCTTGGATGTACGATTCCACCAAGTCCGCTGACGAAAACCGACTGGGAAACAACGGTTTTTATTACGACGGTCAGCACTTGACCGCCAGAGGATATGATTTCACCGCAGACATTTTGGATTCTTGGTTAAAAACGCTGTAAAGCAATATGCAAAAAGAAGCCGCAAAAGCGGCTTCTTTTCTTATTTTTCCAGTTTTAAGATTCTCCAGATTTTTCCCTTGATTCTGCCCAAAAATCTGCGCATTCTCTTCCATCGGCTGATTGGAAATTGGGGATGCTCCGATTCCAGAAATTTCAGCAGGCAATTGTATGTATTTTCCCACTCTTGCACATTCAGACATTCCCCGGGGCGATGCCATCCATAGTAGCCTACGCCGACATTTACACCGCAAATTTTGTGGCACAACACTTGCAGATCACAGCCGCC
>JAZORJ010000156.1:0-4742 GCA_045656525.1 Faecousia sp.
TGACAGGATTCGCCTTGGAAAACCACAGGGGCAGTATGATCACCACATAACTCAGAAGCAGTCCGCCGATGACATAACCGGCCCAGGTGATGCCACCGCTGATTTGCAGATTGCACACCAAACTGACGCCGATTGCCAAAAGATAGGCGGTGGTGATGATAAACTGCATCATCAATGAGTTTAACTGGGGTGCAGGGCCAAGATTTTCAGGATAGAGGGGCTCTGCGGTGCGGGGTGGAAAGTCGGGATGACAGACAACGGTCTGGCATAGAGGGCAGCGTTTTTCTGTGTCAGATAGCTTGACACCACAATTCACACAGTACATAGTAACTCCTTTATGATTGGTCGCCGTTGCTTTCTGCCTGTACCGGAAGGCCGAGGTCCCGCAGGACCTGACAGAAACGAGCTTCCAATTCGCTTTCTCGTACATTGCGGATAAAGTTGATATACAGGGTATCTCCAAAGGACAGCACGCCACAGTTATGGGGTGCGGTGGCTTGAACGCCGAGGATAAAGTCCATGCGCTCCACATAGGGCATCATCTCCGCAGGGAGGGTGACCTTACCCAGATTGGAAAGACTCAGACAGGATTTTCGTTCACCCACGGCGTTAAAAACAGCTTTCATCACAATATTCTTGACAAACAGCGGCATGAGCTTCACAGCCAGAATCCGCTCGCTGGCTACATTTGCGGCAATGCGGGTACTCATATATTTGGGGTTGATTTCCAAACCCATGCGGTGATGAATGGCGTTGCAGATCTCTTGGAATGTGAATTCTCCCAAACGGGGATCGATTTCCGGGGTGACATAAAGGGCGAAATTCCGCAGAGATTGGCTGGGGAAAATGTTGCGCAAATTCACAGGAAGCTGTATCCGTATAGGCTTACGCCACCGCGCATCCGGCTGGCGGGAGAGCTGCATCTGCTGAATAGCCTGCATCATGACCGCACCTAAAAATACGGTTAAGCTGACGCCGTATTCGTGGGCTTTTTCCAGCGCTTGGGCCACAGGAACACGGATACAGGTCAAATGCAGGAAGCCGTCCGGTTCCGGCGTGCCCCGCAGTCGCCAAGAATCGTTCTCTTTTCGACTGGCCTGTACCCGACCGGTGTATTTCTGGAAGCTGTCTTCCAATTCTGCCGGGGAGGGTTCCTCCAACCGGCCCAACACACCGTTTGTGGTAGGAATGTGAATGCCGTGCTTTTGCTGCAAATACTCGGCAAGCAGAGTTTTGAGGAAAATCATGGCACCGGTGCCATCCGTCAGCGAATGGAAGATTTCCAATGCGATACGACGGTTGTATACCACCACCCGCAGGGCGCATTTGCGGACTTCCCGCTTGGACATTCGGGGCAGAGGGTAACTGATTTCCTCCCGGATTCGAGGCGCGGCCTTCAACTGTTGCAAATAATACCAGAATGCGCCCCGGCGAAGCCGTGCGGCAATGGAGGGGAAACGGCGCACCGTTACATCCAATGCGGACTGCAAAACTTCGATATCTACCGGTTCTTTTAAAGTGGCGGAAAGGCGGAAAACATTGCTCCAATTTTCGTTTCGTGCGGCAGGATAGATTTTTGCCGCATTATCCAGCGGCATCCACCGGAGCTTCCGTTCCTCCGCCAGCGTGCGGTTCAGGAAACGGTTCAGGGTGACAAAATCCTTCCGGTCTTCTTCCAAGCCGTACAGTAAATATCCGTGCCAGCGCTCTGGAGTAACTACCAGATGGCTTTTGCACCCGGAGGCGAGGAGCTTTTTGTGCATATTTTGAGAATCACTGAGCAGAATTTCGTCCCCACCTGCAAAGATCAAAGAAGGCGGAAGTTCTGCCAATTCTCCCAGAAGGGGAGAAACAAACGGATCACGGGGATCGTCAGTATAATTCTTCGTAAAGGAGTCCAAAAGGGCGGCATTCAGTGACGGATCGGATTCCCGGTTGGTCTCATAGGACGCTCCGGAGGCGGTCAGATCCACCCAAGGGGAGATGGATACCACCGATGCCGGCTGCGCCATGCCCAATTCTTTCAGTTTCAGGCACAGGGCGTAACAAAGCCCCCCGCCGGCACTTTCACCGCACAAGGTGATATGCTTGGGAGCGTATCCCTTGGACAGCAGGTATTGATAGGCTGTCAGAGCATCATCCAATGCGGCAGGGTAGGGGTTCTCCGGCGCAAGGCGATAGGCAATGCACAACACGCGCACACCGCATTCCACCGCCAAGGTAGAAGCGAACCCACGAGCATATTCCAGATCGCCGTAGGTGTAACCGCCGCCATGGAGATACAGCAAAACACCCTGACGGCGTTCGTCCTTGGGCAATACCCAAGCGGCTTCAAATTTATCAAAGGGATGATCGTGAATCAACACATGGTTGCGGTGGTGAAAGGTCATCAGCTCGCCGATTAGGTTCTGTCCTTTCCGGATGGTCTCCAAAGAACAGCCACCCAAAAACGGCTGCAATTTACTGATTTGGTTGCGTACGGTTTTTGCGGATACTTGCATGGAAACCCTCCTTCTTTCAAGTGATACGATTATTTTACCACAGATATGGAAAAAAGTACAATCTACTTTTCTGTTTTTTGCCCTACTGACAGTAGAATTTCTGTCACCACGACAAAATTCGGCGCATAGGCTGTGCCGGGAGGGATGAAATATGAAAAATGAATGGCTGATTACCTTTCGTTCCGTGACCTTTGCACAACGGGGAGAGCAGCTGCTCCGCAGCAACCAGATTGCTTGCCGGATGCAGCGTACGCCCAAGCATTTGACAGAACGGGGCTGCGGATACTGCCTGCGGCTGGAAAGCGTGGATGTCCCCGAGGCGATGGCAATCCTTCACCGGGAGAAGCTGCCCTATGAGAAGATATATGCAATAAAAGAAGACGGCACCACCAAGGAGCAGCGATTATGACCTATCTGGATAACGGCGCCACATCCTTTCACAAACCGCCTCAGGTACTGCAAGCGGTCTGCCGAGCCATGCGCACCTGCGCCAATCCGGGGCGGGGCGGTTACGCCGCCGCTATGGAGGCGGGGAGGGTGGTGTATCGGTGCCGGGAAGAGGCGTCGGCCCTCTTTGACTGCCTGCCGGAGCAGGTGGTGTTCACCGGAAGCTGCACACAAGGACTGAATATGGCCATCCGGACCTTGGTGAAGCCCGGGGGCAGGGTGCTGATTTCCGGATTTGAGCATAATGCGGTTCCCAGACCCCTGCGCTTGTTGGGAGCGGATATCCGTGTGGCAGGGAGAAAACTGTTTGACCCCATGGATACACTGGAAGCCTTTGAGAGGGAACTGCGAGCCGGGGTGGATGCGGCGGTGTTTACCCATGTATCCAATGTGTTTGGCTATATTTTGCCTGTGGAGGAGATGGCGAAGCTCTGCCGGAAATATCGTGTGCCGTTTGTCATCGATGCTGCGCAGTCTGCCGGAATGCTCCCGGTATCCCTTAGAAAACTGGGGGCGGATTTCATTGCCATGCCGGGGCACAAGGGACTTTTGGGGCCACAGGGAACGGGAATCCTGCTATGTGACCGCATTCCCAGTGTTTTTCTGGCCGGCGGCACCGGAAGCGAATCTCTGCGACAGGAAATGCCGGAATATCTCCCGGACCGGGCGGAAGCGGGGACGCTGAATGTCCCCGGGATCAGCGGTTTGGCCGCTGGGATCCAATATATCCGCGGGCGAGGAACGGATGCAATCTTGCGCCGGGAGCAGGCAATGGCACAAAAATGCGTCCAATTGCTGAAAAACCGGGGATATCGGGTCTTTTCCGGAGAAACACAGAGCGGTACGGTCTCCTTCGTGCCCAAGGGGGACTGCGAGGAAATGGCAAATCAGCTGGGAGAATTAGGGATCGCAGTCCGAGCAGGGCTGCATTGTGCGCCGCTGGCCCACGAAAGCGCCGGAACCTTGGAAACCGGTACGGTACGCATCAGCTTCGGTCATGATGCGCAATTGGGTCAAATAATGGCGCTTGATGGAGCATTCAGGAGAATAAAAGACTGAGAAACGAAAAAAATTTACGAAATAGTATTGCTATCACAGGGTAAATCCGCTATAATAGTACGGATAATAGGCTTGGTATACGATTTTGTAGAAATAGCGGATTACAAGGGCAGAAAAGAGGAGATTAGGGATGATGAACGCCATCGAAACATTGTTCCAGCAGATGGCCAAAATGCAATGGTCGGATTACTTGGATATTGCCATCGTGGCATATTTACTGTACCGGCTGTTCCCGTTGGTTCGGGATACGGGAACAAAGCAGATCACCAAGGCGATTGTAGCGATTTTGCTCATCGCGTGGGTGACGGATCTGATGAATTTGTACACGCTCAGCTTTATTATGGAGCAGTTCTTGCAGATCGGATTGATCGCACTCGTTGTCCTGTTCCAGCCCGAGCTGCGTCGGATGCTGGACCATCTGGGCAACATGAAGTTCCATAAGTTTTTCGGCGTGGAAAAGGCCGATCAGGAGATGGCTCCCATCATTGCGCAAACGGTAGCGGCCTGCGAGGTACTGAGCCGTGAAAGAGTGGGCGCGCTGATCGTATTTGCCCGGGATAACAGACTGGATGAATATATCAAGACCGGCACAAAGATCGACGGTCAGGTGTCGGAGCAGCTGATTCGCAATATTTTCTTCCCTAAGGCATCTTTGCACGACGGTGCGATGATCGTTCGGGATGGCCGTATGACTGCCGCCGGATGCGTATTGCCCCTGTCTGCCAGCGAACGGTT
>JAZORJ010000157.1:0-13630 GCA_045656525.1 Faecousia sp.
CAGCATTTTGTGCATTGACCGGGTGCGGCTGAAAAACGGGGATTATCTGGATGTGGGTAATCCCATCGGCCCTGCCCTGCCGGTGGTGGTGAAAACCTTGATTTTGGAAGGCTAAATATTACCTTTGTAGGGTGGGACATGCCCCACCGCAAAGCCTTCCCCTGGGGGAAGGTGGATTTTTCGGACGGAACGGACGAAAAAGACGGATGAGGGTCGTTCCTTAAAATCGTTTTTTGCCGCACTGTGTGCGGGGCTCACCCTCATCCGCCTCGCTAACGCTCGGCACCTTCCCCCAGGGGAAGGCTTTTAGAAAAGGAGTTGAATATTTTGGATGAAAAAGCATTACAGACTCTGGCGGATGCGGTGATCGGCCGCTTATTCATAGAACTGGAAGCCTCCGGGCGGCATGTGCATGTGACCGAAGCCCAAGCAAAGGCGCTGTTCGGCCACGGACTGACCCCAAAGCGTCCTCTATCCCAGCCGGGACAGTTTCTTTCCAACGAGCGGGTCATGGTTCTCGGCCCTAAGGGGGAATTTCAAAATGTGGCCGTTCTCGGTCCGGAACGAAAAGAGGGCCAAGTGGAAATTTCCCTCACCGACGGGCGCACGCTGGGTCTGACACCCCCCATTCGACAATCCGGAGATATTGAAAACACACCGGGCATCTCCCTTTTAGGGCCAAAGGGTCGGGTGGACCTGCCCCGGGGCTTGATTGTTGCCCAGCGGCACATTCATCTGACTCCGGAGGACGGAGAAAAATTCCATGTTGCCGACGGGCAAATTGTAAAATTGCAGACCTTCACCAGCCGTCCCTGCATTTTCGATGATGTGGTGGTGCGCATCCGCAAGGATTTCGCTTCTGCGGTGCATCTGGACTATGATGAAGCCAACGCCTGCGGCTTTGAAAACGGCAATTTAGGGAGGATTCTGCAATGAATCGGGCGTATTTGGTGGGCAAGACACCGCCCCTGCCCTTGGGGTATGAATACGGAGATACTGCGCCCTATGATGCGGTGGTCATCGGTTCGCTGACACTCAGACAGCTTCTGCGTTTTGAGGACGAAACGGTGCTTTCCGCACTGGCCGAGGGCATCCCTGTATTTCTCTACACCCCGGGTTTGCCCCAAGCGCCGAAAAACCGGGCATTGGCGGCAAGTCTGGCATCCGCCCAACGGGAACTGAAAAACTGGGGAGTCATTTTCACCGACGGCGGTCAAAAACGGCTGATTACAGCCGAGGAAGCCAGAATGATGCGCCGCTCCGGACGAAAGCCCGGCCCGGGCGCAGTGCTGACACCCCTAGCGAAGGAAATTTTGGAGGGAACGGAATGAAAATTGGTATTGTTTCCGGCTCGGTATGGGCCACAAGAAAGGCCGCCTGCTTGCAGGGACAGACCTTTTTGGTCGTCAAGGTGGGCGACGAACAGATGGTTGCCGCAGATCAGGTAGGTGCAGGAACAGGCGACCATGTGCTGTTGATTACCGGCACAGTGGCATCCCGTTACTGCATGGATGCTCCGGTGGATGCGGCCGTGGTGGCCATTTTGGACCCGGAGGGGAAATATGAGCGTCCCTGAAATTCTCATTGCCATTATGGCCGTTTTCGCCGTTTTAGGTGCTTTGGACCGGATTTTCGGCAACAAATTCGGCTTAGGAAAGGAATTTGAAAACGGCATTTTGGCCATGGGCAGTCTTGCCATGGCGATGATTGGTATCATCTGTCTGGCGCCGGTACTGGCAAATCTTTTAAAACCCGTGGTCGTCCCGGTTTATAACTTTTTAGGTGCGGACGGAGCCATGTTTGCCGGCACGATTCTTGCCTGCGATATGGGCGGCGGTTCTCTGGCGCAGGAGTTGACATCGGATTCTCAGGCGGCCATGCTGGGCGGTGTCATCACCGGCTCTATGCTTGGGGCAACCGTGGTGTTCACCATCCCGGTGGCAATGGGCATTTTGCACGACGAGGACAAGCCCCACCTTGCAAAAGGTATCCTCTGTGGCGTGGTGACCATCCCCATCGGTGTGCTTGTAGGGGGCTTGGTGGCAGGCTTCGACCTGCTGATGGTGCTTCGCAACCTCATTCCCATCGTGCTGATCGCCATTTTGATCGCCTTGGGGCTTTGGAAGTTTGAAAAAGGAATGATCAAAGGCTTCGGCTGGTTCGGAAAAGGCATTCTCTCGCTGATCACCGCAGGGTTGGTTGCCGCCATCGTTCAGGAGCTGACTGGTTTCGTCATCATCCCCGGCCTTGCGCCCATCAGCGACGGTTTTGAAACCGTGGGCGAGATCGCCATCGTGCTGGCCGGTGCATTTCCTTTGGTGTATGCCATCACCAAGCTGCTGAAAAAGCCCCTTTTGAAGCTGGGAAAGCTTCTGCATATCAACGATACTGCTGCGGCCGGTCTGATCGCCACCCTTGCAAACTCCATCGCCACCTTCGAAATGATGAAAAACATGGATAAACGGGGCAAGGTGGTCAATGTGGCATTTGCCGTCAGCGCCGCCTTTGTTTTCGGTGACCATATGGGCTTCACTGCCGGTTTTGCCCCGGATATGCTCCCGGCGGTGATCATCGGCAAGCTGGCAGGCGGCGTGAGTGCCGTGGTCGTTGCTCTGTTGCTGACAAGAAAGGAGAAAGTATGATTCTCAAAACAACTTTATCCGGAAAGACCTATGCTTTCCGGGACATTAAAGAGGTTCTGGCCAAGGCCAACGAAGAAAAAACCGGCGACAAGCTGGCAGGCTTGGCCGCCGAGACCGCTCAGGAGCGCATTGCCGCAAAAGTCGTGCTGAGTGCGCTGACCTTGGGCGATCTCCGGGAACACCCGGCTGTTCCTTATGAAGAAGACGAGGTCACCCGGATCATTCAGGATGATGTAAACGAGTATGTCTACAATCGCATCCGCAACTGGACAGTTGCCGAATTCCGGGAGTGGATTCTGTCCGAGACCACCAGCGGTGACGATATCCGCAAGATAAGCCGGGGTCTGACCTCGGAAATGGTAGCGGCTGTTGCCAAGCTGATGAGCAACCTCGACCTCATCTATGCCGCAAATAAGATCACCGTAACCGCCCACTGCAACACCACCATTGGCCTGCCGGGGACACTGTCCTGCCGTTTGCAGCCCAACCACACCACCGACGACCCGGAGGGTATCACCGCCTCGGTTTTGGAGGGGCTGAGCTTTGGCGCAGGAGATGCCGTCATCGGTCTGAACCCCGTCACCGACTCCCCGGAGCAGGTGGGAAAGGTATTACGGCGTTTTCAGGAAATCAAGGAGCATTGGGAAATTCCCACCCAAATCTGCGTGCTGGCTCATGTGACCGCCCAGATGAAAGCCGTCCGCGCCGGTGCGCCCTGCGATTTGATTTTCCAGTCTATTGCCGGCTCGGAGGCTGGCAACGCCGCTTTTGGCTTCAACGCCGCCACCATCGCCGAAGCAAGGGATTTGCTGCTTCGGGACGGCACAGCGGAAGGGCCGAATGTGATGTATTTTGAAACCGGACAGGGTTCGGAGCTATCCAGCAATGCCCATCACAGCACCGATCAGGTGACCATGGAGGCCCGATGCTACGGCTTTGCCAAGCGATTCCAGCCTTTCTTGGTCAACACGGTGGTGGGCTTTAACGGCCCGGAGTATCTCTACGATGCCCGTCAGGTGACCCGTGCCGGACTGGAAGACCACTTTATGGGCAAGCTCACCGGCATTTCCATGGGTTGTGACTGTTGCTACACCAACCATATGAAGGCCGACCAGAACGACATTGAAAATCTGGCCAGCCTGCTGACCATGGCCGGGTGCAACTATTTCATGGGAATCCCCCACGGTGATGACATCATGCTGAATTATCAGACCACCGGTTTCCGGGAAACCGCCACTTTGCGGGAATTGACGGGTAAGACCGCCATCCCGGAATTCCAACGCTGGTTGGAGAAACAGGGCTTTGTAGAAAACGGAAAGCTGACAAAAAAGGCCGGCGACGGCTCAGCATTGCTGTTTTAAGGAGGGTTTCTATGAACAAACAAGAACTTTCCGCCATGATTGCGGAAATACTGGCCGGGATGGGAAAAGAGCCCATGGTCAAGGCCAGTCCTTACAAGGCAACCGTATCGGAGCCGCAACGGACGGAAAACCATTTTGAAGCCGGAGATTTCGTCCCGGATGTAACAAAGCTGAACCTGCGGGAACTCTACTTGGTCGAAAATCCGGCCGATGGGGAAAAATTCCGAAAAATGAAGATGAAAACTCCTGCCCGTTTGGGTTCGGGCCGTGCCGG
The DNA here is from genome assembly GCA_045656525.1 of Faecousia sp. GTDB lineage: Bacteria > Bacillota > Clostridia > Oscillospirales > Oscillospiraceae > Faecousia. Next base: position 4,278 of record JAZORJ010000157.1, read on the forward strand.
CCCTCGGTACAAGACCCTGACCATGCTCCGCTTCCGTGCCGACCACGCGGCGGCACAGGATGCGGTCTGGTCGGAGCTGGAAGCGGATTTTGCCAAGGAACACGACCTGCTTCCCACCAAGACCAAGTGCAACGACAAAGAGGAGTATCTCACCCGTCCCGACTTGGGTCGATGCTTTGACGAACACAACGCCAAAGCTATCAAGGGCGTCATTGACACGCCGCCCCGGGTGCAAATCGTGGTGGGCGACGGCCTGTCCTCCGCCGCCATTGGCGCCAACGCTATGGACTGCTTAGCCGCCATCAAGGATGGCCTGAAAGCCAGAAACATCCCCACTGGCAAGGATATTTTTGTGAAATACTGCCGTGTCGGTGCAGGGGATGCGGTAGGCGACATCACCGGCTGTGAGCTGGTTTGCGTGCTGGTTGGGGAGCGACCCGGCTTGGTGACGGACAAGAGCATGTCCGCTTATATCACCTACAAGCCTCACACGGGTGTGTCGGAATCCAGCCGGACGGTGGTATCCAACATCCACGCGCAAGGTACGCCGGCAGTGGAGGCCGGTGCCTATATTGCCGAGCTCATCGACACGATTTTGAAGAAAAAGGTTTCCGGTGTGGGATTGCATTTGGAGGCGGCCCAATGTTTCCCGTAAACATTTTGGCTTTGCGGTATATCCCCGGTGCTGACCCCGGACTTGCCCAAGCTCTTGGCGCACCCAAAGGGCGCACCAGTCTGGGTATCCTGACCACAGACTGCGACGATGCCACTTATATCGCTCTGGATGCGGCCACCAAGGCATCCGATGTGGAAGTGGCTTATTCCCGGAGTTTTTATGCCGGTGCGGCCAACGCATCCACGCCAAACGCAGGGGAAGTCATCGGTATTCTGGCCGGTAAAAGTCCCGGGGCTGTGCGCAGCGGCATGGATGCAGCCATCGCCGCATTGGGACGCATCGGTTTTGATGAATCCGACGGCGTGCCGTATCTTGCCCATACCGTCAGTTCCGTGGGTTCCTTTTTATCCAAAGAGGCAAAGATTCCTTTGGGCAGTGCCCTTGCCTACCTCATTGCGCCGCCTTTGGAGGGAATGTACGCTTTGGATGCGGCATTGAAGGCAGCGGATGTAAAGTTATGTAAACTATACGCCCCTCCCAGCGAAACCAATTTCGGCGGCGGACTGCTCAGTGGAACGCAGAGTGCCTGTCAGGCCGCCTGCGACGCCTTTGCCAACGCTGTCAAAGAGGTCGCTGGACGGCCCCTCTAATAAGCCTTCCCCTGGGGGAAGGTGGCATTTGTGAGGAACGAGCAAATGACGGATGAGGGTCGTTACAGCGGCGTAGCCGCTCAAAACAGGTTTATTTTGCCGCACTGCGTGCGGTGCTTACCCTCATCCGCCTCGCACAAAGTGCTCGGCACCTTCCCCCAGGGGAAGGCTTATAAAGGAGTTGATATTTTGGAAATTGACAAAGACTTAGCCGCCCGGCAGGAGGCAAGACTTCTGTGCCGTCAGGCGGAACAGGCGCAAAAATTGTTGGCGGAATTTTCTCAGGAGAAATTGGATGCCATTGTGGAAAACATCGCGAAAAAATTCTCCGCCGCCGCAGATGAGCTGGCTTGGATGGCGGTGGAGGAAACCGGCTTCGGCAACGCCGCCGATAAAATCGTCAAAAACCGCTTCGCATCCGAAAAGGTGGCTGCCGCGGTACGGGGTATGAAAACCGTGGGGATTTTGCGGGAGATTCCCGAGAAAAAGCTGTGGGAAATCGGTGTGCCCATGGGGGTCATTGCCGCCATCGTCCCCAGCACCAATCCCACCTCCACCATCTGTTACAAGGCGATCATCGCCATCAAAAGCGGTAACACCATCGTCTTTTCTCCCCATCCCAAGGCCATTGACTGTTCCTTGCGTGCCGCCCGGATCGTGGCAGCTGCCGCAGAGGAAGCCGGTGCGCCACGGGGTACAATCAGTTGCCTGAGCTTGGGGGCGATGGCCGGTACGCAGGAGCTGATGAGCGCCCCGGAGGTTCGGCTGATTCTGGCCACCGGCGGTCCGGCAATGGTACGCTCTGCCTATTCCTCCGGCAAGCCCGCCATCGGCGTAGGCGCAGGCAACGGCCCGGCCTATATCCACCGCAGTGCCGATGTACAGCACGCCCTTGCCTGCATCGCCCGGTCGAAAACCTTTGACTACGGTACGGTTTGCGCATCTGAACAAAGCATTATCGTGGAAAAATGTATGGAGCAAGCCGTTCGGCAGGAGGGCGCAAAGCAAGGCTTCTATTTTATGTCAACCGAGGAGGCAGGCAAGCTTGCAAAGCTTCTGTTCCGTCCGACGGGGGCATTGAACCCGGAAATTGTGGGTAAAAATGCGGCATTTTTGGCGGAAAAAGCCGGTTTTTCCGTTCCAAGCAGCACAAAAGTGCTGGTGGCACGGGAGCAGGAAGCCGGCCCGACACGACCCTATTCCATGGAAAAGCTCTGCCCGGTGCTGGCATTTTTCGTCATGGACAGCGAGGATGCCATTTTGCAAAAGGCCATTGAGGTTTTGACCCACGAAGGCGCAGGCCACACCTTTGCCATCCACGCACAGGACCGCTCTGTGGTGGAAAAATTTGCATTGCAGATCCCCGTTTCCCGGTTCTTGGTGAATACCCCGGCGGCCTTGGGCGGCATTGGTGCTACCACATTTCTGTTCCCGGCGCTGACGCTGGGATGCGGCGCGGTGGGCGGAAGCGCATCGAGTAACAACATTTCCCCTCTGGATCTCATTAACATCCGCCGTGTGGCGTGGGATGCGGAGCAGTCCCCCACCGCCCCCACAGCAGATGATGATCTGGTGGCGATCCTGACGGAGAAATTGCTGGAACGATTGAACGCAAAATAAACCTTCCCCCCCGGGGGAGGGTATAGCACATCCCACAAAATATCATTATATTTGAAAGGAAGTAACAAATTATGGACACAAATTCTTTGGGTATGATCGAAACAAAAGGCCTGATTGGTGCGATTGAGGCCGCGGACGCAATGGTAAAGTCCGCAAATGTACAGCTGGTAGGCAAGGAAATGGCCGGAGGCGGTCTGGTAACCGTGATGGTTCGCGGTGATGTGGGTGCTGTCAAGGCCGCCACCGATGCCGGCGCCGCTGCCGCGGAAAAGGTGGGCGAGCTGGTCTCCGTGCATGTCATTGCCCGTCCCCACACTGAGGTAGACGCAATCCTACCCTCCAAGAAAAGCACCTCTAATGTGAAGCCCTGATGCTTTATACGGAGCAAAATGTCCGGGATAACCTCCGCAACCGGGAGGGAAAACGGGTCTTCTATCTGGGAAAAAGTGACCAGCTCACTTCCGGGGCCCGGGATTTTCTGTCCCGGGAGCGGATTCCCATCCTCCCGGCAGAATCCGCCAAGCCGGAGCAGTACCGTCTGCTCAGCGGCGGGTTTGTAACGGAAAAACCGGAGCACATGACCCACCTGAACGGGGATGTTTTGGTAAGCAAAACCCATCCCCGGATTGCTTTCCGGGGTGCAATGGACACCTTGGAAGCAGAATTGATATTATGTAAACTTGGCTGCGACGAAAAAACCGCAAAGAGCTTGGGCGAAGTTTTGTCCTTCGCCCGGATGCTCCTGCGGTGTGAGGTATTGGGAGAACCCATCCCCGGTGGAAAATTATGCGGTCTGAGTCCGGACGAGCTGCGCAGTCACAGCCACCGCCCTCAGGATTTCTACGGACAGCCCCATTTTATGCCCGAGGCCGCCGACGGCCTACTGATCGCCCGGCTGAACCGATGCCGCTGCGCCGCCCGGGAAGCGGAATTGCGGGCGGTACACGCCTTTACCGATGCCGACGGCAATCCCACCCGGGTAGATCTGCTGCAAGCGCTGAACAGACTGAGCAGCATGCTCTATATTTTGATGATCAAAGCCAAAATGTAGGGGCGTGTACGCTCGGCGATGGGGATTGTCACACCAGTGTGCGCACTGGTTCGCAATGACACTCGCTTGATTATCCCGGTTTTGCCATGGAAATCCGTTGCAGCAGCTGCACAAACAAATCCCACCATGTTAACCGAGGAATCGTCTGCGTCGCCACCATGGGCACCTGCGCCAACACCTGCTCCCCTACCCGGACGGTGAGCGTGCCGATTTTCTGCCCCTTGCTCACCGGTGCGGTGACCATCTCTTCCAGTACGATTTGCGTGGTCACCTGCTCCACCTGTCCCTTGTCCAGCAAAAATTTCACATCCTCCGCCGGAACGGCGGATACATATTTTTCCGTACCCAATTTCACGCCCACGGTATTTTCTCCCGGGATTTCCGGGCGAACCAGGGCGAAATTTGCAAAGCCGTAATCCAGCATGGTCTTACAGCCGGCAAATCGCTCCTGAGAGGTTTTCGCCCCCATCAGCACGGCAATCAGACCCAAGCCGTTCCGCTGTGCCGTGGCGGACAGACAATATCCGGCGGCGGAGGTAAAGCCGGTTTTCAGACCCGTTGCTCCGGGATAAAACCGCACCAATTTATTCGTATTGGCAAGGCCAAATGCCCCGTTTCGCACCGTGTCCATCCAAATGGTGGTGAATTTCTGAATATCCGGATGGTTCTGCATCAGCTCCCGGCTCATGAGGGCGATGTCGTAGGCACTGGTCAGATGCTGCGCCGCCTCTGCCTCATCATCCAACCCGGTGCAATTGACAAAATGGGTGTCCTTCATCCCCAGCTCCTGCGCCCGGGCGTTCATTTTCGCCACAAACGCACTTTCCGACCCGGCAATGTGCTCCGCAAGCGCACAGGCGCAGTCGTTGGCAGAGGAAACCGCCACAGATTTGAGCATATCCGTAACGCTCATGGTCTCCCCCACTTTCAGGTAAATTTGACTTCCCCCTTTGGCCGCCGCGGATTCCGAAACGGTCACGGTGTCCTGCCAGCCGATTTTTCCGGAGTCGATGGCTTCCATGATGAGCAGCATGGTCATCACCTTGGTCACGCTGGCAGGGGCCAGCTTTTCATGGGCATTCTGTTCATACAGCACCGTGCCTGTGGCCATATCCATAAGCAGGGCGCTTTTTGCAGGAACTTTCAGTTCTGCGGCAGATGCCGGTACGCTTACACAAAGAATCATGGCGCACACCGCCAAGAAAATTACAAATCGTTTCATGAACCATCCCTCCGTTTTTCAGGTGGTTCATCCTATGCACCTTGTCCCATGGGTAGAACATAAAAAAGCGGACACCGAAGTGTCCGCGTTTTATATGTAGGGGCGGCAATCTGCCGCCCGGGGGCGAGTAATAGTCGCCCCTACATTTTCTGTCAAAAATATCCCGGATGGTGTCGAAGAATTTTTTCCGCTTGGGAGACTCCTCCAATGTGCCATCCAGCTGCCGCAGAAGCTCTTTCTGCTCCTTGGTCAGCTTGGTGGGGGTCTCTACCACTACGGTAAAGCGCTGATCGCCCCGTCGACGGGGGTTGTTCACCACCGGAATACCCTTTTCCCGGAGGGTGAAGGTGGTGCCTGTCTGGGTGCCTTCGGGAAGACCAAAGGCCACCTTGCCGTCCAGCGTAGGTACTTGAATCTCCGCACCCAAGGCCGCCTGCGTGAAGGAAATAGGTACTTCGCAGTAAACGGTGTAATCGTCCCGGGTGAAAATGGGATGGCGTTTGATATAAATCTCCACCAACAAATCACCGTTGGGGCCGCCGTTGGAGCCTACACAGCCCTCACCCCGGACGCGGACACTCTGTCCGTGATCCACACCGGCAGGAACTTTTACCTTGATCTTCTGAGTCCGCCGCACCTTGCCCTTGCCACGGCAGGTGGTACAGGGGTTTTTCACAATTTTGCCCCGGCCGTTACACTGGGGACAAGTGGAGGTGGACTGCATGCTCATGCCCATAAAATTCTGGGTGGTACGTACCTGACCTGCGCCCTTACAGTAAGAGCAGGTTTCTGTTGCACCGTCGGCAGAGCCGCTGCCGTTACAGGATGCACAATTTTCAATTCTCGGGACAGAGACTTCCTTGTCACAGCCGAATGCGGCCTCCTCAAAGGTCAGTTCCAGCCGCACACCCACATTTTCGCCCTGACGGGGGCCGTTCCGACGGGCGCTGCGGGATGCACCGCCACCAAAGAAGGAACCGAAAATGTCGCCCAAATCGCCAAAACCCCCGAAGCCGCCAAACCCGCCGCCATAGCCGCCCTGACCTGCGCCGAAGTTGGGGTCCACGCCGGCGTGGCCGAACTGGTCATAACGGGCGCGCTTGTCGTCGTCGGACAGAACCTCGTAGGCTTCCGAAGCTTCCTTGAACTTCTCTTCCGCTTCCTTGTTGTCCGGATTGCGGTCCGGGTGGTATTTCAGCGCCTGCTTGCGGTAGGCTTTTTTTATTTCCTCGGCGCTTGCGCCCTTTTGGACACCCAGCACCTCATAATAATCTCGTTTATCTGCCATGGTTATTCACCTCAAAATGCCCAAAATCGAGGGGCGGAGTTCCGCCCCTCGGATCATTGCATGGATTAGTCGACAGTCTCGTAGTCAGCGTCCACGACGCCGTCGTCACCGGGCTGTGCGCCGGGCTGACCCTGAGGGTTCGCCTGCTGGTACAGCTTTTCGCTCACTGCGTAGAAAGCCTTCTGCACTTCCTCGGTTGCGGCCTTGATGGCGGCAATGTCGGTGCCCTTGTTGACTTCCTTCAAGTTGTCAACAGCCTTCTGGATGGACTCCTTCTCCTCAGCGGAGATCTTGTCGCCCAGATCAGCCAAGGTCTTTTCGGTCTGGTAGACGGTCTGATCAGCCATGTTGTGGGTGTCGACCTCTTCCTTCTTGGCCTTATCCTCGGCAGCGAACTGCTCTGCTTCCTTCACAGCCTTGTCGATATCTTCCTGACTCAGGTTGGTGGAAGCGGTGATGGAGATGTTGGCCTCCTTGCCGGTACCCAGATCCTTGGCGGAAACCTTTACGATGCCGTTAGCATCGATGTCGAAGGAAACCTCGATCTGAGGCACGCCACGGGGAGCGGGAGCGATGCCGCCCAGATTGAAGCGACCCAGTGTCTTATTGTAAGCAGCCATCTCACGCTCGCCCTGTAACACGTGGACCTCTACGGAAGTCTGACCGTCAGCGGCGGTGGAGAAGATCTGGCTCTTGCGGGTGGGGATGGTGGTGTTGCGCTCACTCAAGCGGGTGAACACGCCGCCCATGGTCTCAATGCCCAGAGACAGAGGGGTAACATCCAGCAGCAGGATGTCCTGCACATCGCCGGTGAGCACGCCGCCCTGAATGGCTGCACCAACGGCAACACATTCGTCGGGGTTGATGCCCTTGAAGCCTTCCTTGCCGGTGATGTTCTTAACTGCATCCTGAACAGCAGGAATACGGGTAGAACCGCCAACCAGCAGGACCTTATCCAGATCGCTTGCCTTCAAGCCGGCATCGCTCATAGCCTGCTTAACGGGAATCAGAGTGCGCTCCACCAGATCGGCAGTCAGCTCATTGAACTTGGCACGGCTGATGGTCACATCCAAGTGCTTGGGGCCCTCGGCATTTGCGGTGATATAGGGCAGGTTGACCACAGTGGTGGTCACGCCGGACAACTCGATCTTCGCCTTTTCAGCGGCTTCTTTCAGACGCTGCATAGCAGCCTTGTCGCTGGACAGATCGATACCCTCGTCCTTCTTGAACTCGGCGATCAGGTAGTTCATGATTCTCTCATCGAAGTCGTCGCCGCCCAGCTTGGTGTCGCCGTTGGTGGCCTTAACTTCCACCAGACCGTCGCCGATTTCCAGAATGGAAACGTCGAAAGTACCGCCGCCCAAGTCATAGACCATGATGGTCTGCTCGTTTTCCTTGTCCAGACCGTAAGCCAGAGCGGCTGCGGTGGGCTCGTTGACGATACGCTTGACATCCAGACCGGCAATCTTACCGGCGTCCTTGGTGGCCTGACGCTGTGCGTCGGAGAAGTAAGCAGGAACGGTGATAACAGCCTCGGTAACAGGCTGACCCAGATAGGCTTCTGCGTCAGCTTTCAGCTTCTGCAACACCATTGCGGAGATCTCCTGAGGGGTGTAGCCCTTGCCGTCGATGTCCACCTTGTAGTTTTCGCCCATGTGGCGCTTGATGGAAGCGATGGTGCGGTTTGCGTTGGTCACAGCCTGACGCTTTGCAACCTGACCTACCAGACGCTCGCCGGTCTTGGAGAAGCCAACCACAGAGGGAGTGGTTCTGCCGCCCTCAGCGTTGGCAATAACAACAGGCTCGCCGCCTTCCAGAACAGCAACACAAGAGTTGGTTGTGCCCAAATCGATACCAATAATTTTACCCATAATATTTATCCTCCTAAGATTGAAAGTTATATATGAATTGAAAATTGATAGTTGAAAATTGAAAATAATTTTACATTTTCCATTTTCAATTTTTCATTTAGTTTGCCACTTGCACCATGGCAAAGCGGATGACCTTTTCACCCATTTTGAAGCCTTGCTGGAACACCTGTGTGATGGTGTTTTCGGCTACGCTTTCGTCCTCGGTGTGCATGATCGCATTGTGCAGGTTGGGATCAAACTGGTCGCCTACCTGTCCGATGATTTCCACGCCAAAACCGTTCAAGATCTTCACCAGCTCATTCATGGTCATTTCCACGCCCTTTTTAAAGGCGGCATCGGCAGTTTCCTGTGCCATAGCCCGGCTCAGATTGTCATACACCGGCAGGAGCTTTTCGATGGCGTCGGCCTTGCCGTTACTGTAAGCGGCATCCTTTTCTGCGGTGGTACGCTTGCGGAAATTGGCGTATTCCGCCGCCAGACGCAGATATGCATCGTGCTCTTGATTATATTTTTCCTCGAAGGGGTTGACTTCCACAGTCTCTACAACTTCCTCTGTAACCTCTTCGACGGGAGTTTCCTGTTTCTTTTCTTTTTTCGCCACGATTAGGCCTCCTTATTTTCTTGCGCTTCCGGCAGCTGGGGCTGCTCAGGTTTGCCGAACATCTTGCTCAGGCTTTCTGCAAAGTAGCTGAGCCGGGCAGTAACCTTGGCGTAATCCATACGGGTGGGGCCAACCACACCGATCATACCTTGCAGACCGTCACCGATGTCGAATTTCGTCATAACCACGGAGGTGTCCTTCAACTCCTCGGCCACATTCTCAGGGCCTACCAGCACTTTCGTGCCGTTGGTGCCGGTCATGACTGCCGGGAGGGTGCTGAGCATATCGTCATCCAGAGAAGACAGCATCCGATGCGCCTTGTCGATATCGTGGTATTCCGGCTGCTGCAAAAGTCTTGCCCGACCTGCCACAGCCATATTGGTGCCGCTCTGATTGCGCAGGGTCTCGGCGGTGAAATCCACGATCACCGGCAC
>JAZORJ010000158.1:0-12983 GCA_045656525.1 Faecousia sp.
GTCGTTGTGGGTGACACGCAGAGGCAGCCTTCCGGCTGCAAGCATAGCCACCAGTGTTCCGGCTTCCTGCTCTCTTGCCAAACCAAACTCAATCTCCGCTTTCACGCTTGCGGCGCGACCGCATACATCTGCTGCCAGTGCTTCTTTAAAAATGCGGTAACGGTCAGCCGTGTTATGGAAATTGGGAATGACCTCACACAGGGTATCCGCCAGGAAGTCCTTCAACTGCTGCTGGAAATTGCCGAAGGCCACGGCACTCTGATGAAAATCATCAGGGGTTTCCGGTGCTTGCAGGCACAGGGAATCCTCCACGAAATCATAGACCCGCCAGAAGCTGCCGTCCGTATGTTCCAGATAATCCCCGCCATCTGTGGTGGGAACCAAGGTCAGCACGCCTCGGGGATCCGAAATCAGCGTGCGCAAATATTTGGTCACTGCGGCGATGTTGCGCATCAGGCCGGGTACATCCTTAAAGATGCTGTTATTGATCTTTTGCAGAATGTATCTGTGGCCGGACTCCGCCACCACCAGATAGGTCACATTAATATGACCAAAGCCATACCGCTCGCAGGATACCACATTGCCATCCAGACAGAAATTTTTTAAAACTTGTGCAGTTACTTCACACATAGAATCGTTCTCCTTAAAAATTGTGCCGATGGCAATTTTGCCATCGGCGCTCATTATAGCATTATCCTTCACAAAAACGCAAGACTTTCCGGAAACATCGTTGAAAGTGGTAAAATTCCCATGTATCTGTGTACACTCACAGGATTACATAGTACATTAAGAACGCATTTCCCACGCCAATCAGGACTCCCATGACCACCTGCAACGGCGTATGACCCACCAGTTCCTTCAAATCCGGATGGCCGATCAGCTCTTTCAGGTCGATGGGTTTGCCGCTCTCCAAGGATTTGACCAGATGGTTCAGCACTTCCGCATGTCTGCCCGTCTCCCGGCGCACACCGGTAGCATCGTGGCAAACGATAATCGCCAAAATGGCGGCAATGGCAAATTCCACGCTGGCACAGCCGAAATACAGTCCGCAAATCGTGGCCAAAGAAGCAACCGTGGCAGAATGGCCGCTGGGCATACCGCCATCCCCTACCAAGCGTTCAAATTCCAGTTTCTTATATATAATAAGGTGTAAAATCGTTTTCAGCACCTGCGCTATGAACCAAGAACCCACGCCCGTAAGCAAGAAGGGGTTGGAAAACAAATCTTTCAGCCAGTCCATGTATCTTTCCTTTTCCTTTTAGTGATTAGGATAACTATAACAGATAAAATAATACAAGGCAAGGATAATTTCTTTGTTGCGTAGAGAGGACTCGCTTTTCTGCGGAAAAGCCACACCGGTTGCGACATGCCACCGGCATGTCGCCAAGAGCCGGCTTTCGAGTCCGCTCCCCTCACATAAAAAAGAAACCATCCCGATGGGATGGTTTCTTTTTTGGCGACCCGGAACGGACTCGAACCGTCGACCTCCAGCGTGACAGGCTGGCGTGCTAACCGACTGCACCACCGGGCCAGAACAGTTGAGATTATAACAGATTATCCACCGTTTGTAAAGAGGAAATTTCAAAAAATATTAAAAACCGGCACAGCAGAAGAAACTGCCATACCGGTTTTGTTGCTTAGATACCCTTGCGGTGCAGGATATAGGAATAAATACACGGAGCAAGTACCATCAAAAGTACAACGCCAAAGAAAATCCAGAAACCGCCGAAGAAGCCCGTCAGCATAACAACAAGGCCGCAAATCGTCCAGAGCCAACCGGCAAACCGGTGGGTCTTGTTCCAGTTTTCTTCGTTGTTCAGTGTCCACGGAATTTTGATGCCGATGGTGTAGTTCTGCTTGCACTTGGGCAGATAATTGCCCACGATAGCCAGCACAAGTCCGATCAATACAGGCATCACAACTTCCACACGCACTTCCTGTCCCAAGGCCACTGCATAAGTGATAACACTTAACACAATATTGATTACCGGAATGATCCACAGGACAAAATGCACGATTTTCTCAGGATGATTGGCTTTCTTGGGGTCGGCACCGGTACCAAGCACGCAAAGCCACTGAAATGCCAGCATAATGAGCGGCATACCAAAAACCGCAAAGGCCTTACTGCTCCATCCATCGATCTCGCCATTAAGATTCCAATGATTGGGTATCTGCTCCGGAAGTTGATTCCATAAAATCAGGCCGGCCGCAACCGGCAGCAAAATAATCACAGAGGTGATCATCAACAATTTCAAATTCTTCTTAATCATTTTCCTTCCCCTTTCAAGGTTTTGAGCCACAGCTTCACTTCTTCCAAAACGGATGTATTCAGCTCATAATAAATAAATTTCCCTTCCCGGGTATCCCGGATCAGATCCGCATCTTTCAGCACAGACAGGTGTTTGGAAATCGCCGCACCGCTGACAGGAAACTTTTCCCCGATTTCTCCGGCGGCCAGTCGACCGGGCCGCAGCATTTCCAATATTTCTCTGCGAATGGGATCGGACAGGGCTTTTATTGTATTTTGCATTCCCATTGTATTGCCTTCCTTTCATTTAACTAATTGGTTAAATATAGAATAGCACATGCTATTCCTCTTGTCAATAGTTATTTAACCGAAAAGTTAAATGACTTTCATAAAAAACGATGCTTGGGGTTTCCAAGCATCCTTCCCGCATTATTCTTTCTTTTTTCGCTTTTTGCCGGTGAGCATCAGCACAGTTGCGATTCCCACAAATATCACACCGATGATAATATACGGTGCGGCACCGGGAGTATCCACAGAATCCGAACTCTCGGCAGTCTTGGTTGCCTGCTGGTACAGGCTCTCCATCAACCGGGAGGTCTCCTCGGATAGGTAGGCATACGCCGTTCCCTTCTCCAAAACCTCAGGATCGGGATAGACGATCTTGCTTTCTGCAAGATAGTCTTCCATGTACTCCTTGGCAGCGGAAACAGGAGATGCATAGCAAATATAATCCATGTTGGCACCGGAAATTTCCGGGTCACACAGGAAATTGATAAATGCCTCAGCGGCCGCCTTTTGCTGGCTTCCTTTGGGGATGCACATGGCATCGGTAAACAGATTGAAGCCCTGATCCTCCGGCAGATAGAAAGCCAGATTCTCATTTTCTTCCATCATCAGCATGCAGTCGCCGGCATAGTAAGGAGCGATCCACGCTTCTTCATTTTCCATGGTGGAATAAATCTGATCCATGACATACTGCTGCACCAACGGACGCTGCTGTGCCAGCTTGTCAGCGCAAGCCTGCAATTCGGCTTTGTCCATGGTATTCAGATCATACCCCAGCAGAAGCTGCGCAATACCCAGCGCGTCCCGGGAATTGTCGATCATCAGGATTTTACCTGCATAATCCTCATCCCAAAGCACGCCCCAGCCTTGACTGGTCACATCTGCTTCGTCCACATACTGGGTGTTGTAGAGAATGCCAACTGTGCCCCAAGTGTAGGGTACAGAATACTTGCCCTCCGGGTCAAAGGCGGGATTCTTAAACTGCTCATCCACATAGGAGAAATTGGGGATATTGTTAAAGTCCAATTCTTCCAGCATATCCTCCGCGATCATCCGGTCGATCATATAGTCGGAGGGGATGATCACATCCACGCTGATACCACCGTTTTTCAGCTTGGAGTACAGCACTTCGTTGGATTCATAAGTGGAATAATTGACCTTGATGCCGGTGCGAGCCTCGAACTCGGCGACGATATCCATCGTCTCGTCGGTGCCATCGGCAATATTCATACCCCAGTTGTATACATTGATGGTGATTTGCTCCCGGTTCTGACCGAAAATCAGCCAGCCGCAGCCAATAACCAACACAACTGCCAATGCGCCTGCAATACACCGCTTGGCGATCTGCCAGCCCTTGGAAACAGGACGGGTGTCCATCTTTTTCTTCTCAGCACGCAGCTGCATCAGGTTGATACCAACCATCAGCACGGCAATCAGCAAAAACAGCAAGGTGAACATGGCATACACCTTGGGCGCGATAGGCTTTTTGGTGTAGGTGTAGATTTCAACGGGCAGTGTCACGAAGCCGGAGCCGGTGACAAAATAGCTGATGACGAAATCGTCCAAGCTCATGGTGAAGGCCATAATGCCGCCTGCCACGATACCGGGCATAATTTCGTGAAGAGTGACCTTGAAGAATGCCTGCAAGGGTGTGCAACCCAAGTCCATGGCAGCATCGGTCAGAGAGCTGTCCATCTGCTGCATTTTGGGCATGACATTCAAAATGACATAAGAAAGGCCAAAGATCACATGGGCAATCAGCAGTGTCCAGAAATTAAGGGACTCCCCCTGGCCCAGCAAGCCGCTGCCCAAAAAGACAAACAGCAAGCTCAGAGAAACACCGGTGACAATATCCGGGTTTGTCATGGGAATGTTGGTCAAGCTCATGACAAAATTGCGCATTCTGGGTTTCAGGCTGTGGATACCCACAGCGGCCATGGTACCCAGCGCAATGGAAATACCGGTGGACAGCAGGGCGATCAAAATGGAGTTGCCCAACAGACCCAGCAGGGTCTCATCCCGGAAAAGCTCCGCGTACTGTTTCCATGTAAAGCCTTCAAACTGGGTAATGTCCTTACCGGAATTGAAGGATGCCACGATCAGCACCGCCATAGGGATATACAGGAAAATAAAAATCAGGATGGTAAGAATTTTATTTGCTCTTTTCATACCACCACCCCTTCCTCGTCACCGCCAAAGCGGTTCATAAGGCCGGTACAAAGGAACACCAGTGCCATCAGCACAAGGCTGAGCGCTGCACCCAGATTAGGGTTATTGGCCTGCTTGAACTGACGCTCAATCAGGTCACCGATGAGCACGGTATCCGTGCCGCCCAGCTTCAAGGAAATGTAGAAGGTGGAAACGGCAGGCACAAACACCATGGTCATACCGGACAAAATACCGGGAACCGACAGGGGCAGCATCACCCGCAGGAAGGTCTGTGCCGGCGTGCAGCCCAGATCCTCAGCCGCTTCAATGAGCCGATTATCGATCTTGACAATGATGCTGTAAAGGGGCAGGATCATATAGGGCAGGTAGTTGTAAACCATACCCAGCACCACCGCACCGGGGGTGCGGATCAACTGCAATCTGCCGATGCCGATGAAATCCAGAAAATTATTGATGATACCGGTATCCTGCAACAGGCCCACCCACGCCAGCGTACGGAGCAAAAAGCTCATGCACATGGGCAGCATAATGAGCATATACAGAATCTTTTGGGCAACCTTGCCCCGGTGGGCAATATAGTATGCCACGGGATAGCCCAGAATCAGGCAGATCACGGCGGAGATCAGGCTATACAGCACCGATTCTCCCAGCACCGGCATAAACTCAGTCAGTCCTAACAGATTGTCCAGTGTAAATTCACCTGTGGCCGGATCTGTCAGGGCATAATATGCCACCACACACAGTGGGATCAGCGTGAACACCACCATAAAGATGATGTAAGGCAGACTCAGATATGCAGACTTATTCTTCTTCATCGGCTGCATCCTCCGTCAGCTCGTCAAACTCAGCGGAGTAGGAGCTGTAATCGCCAAACATACCGGAGTATTCACTCTTTTTCATAATATGGATGTCTTCCGGGTTCAATCGAATGCCAATGGTGGAGTCTACCGCACAGAAGTCTGTGGACTGAATCAGCCACTTGAAGCCCTTGAATTCCACGATGATATCGTAGTTCAGACCCTTGAAGGTGATATTGGTCACAGTGCCGACCAAATGGCCATCCTCCGGAGCGACGATGTCAATATCCTCGGGACGGATGACCACATCCACCGGCTCGTTGGGCTCAAAACCTTTGTCCACGCACACGAAAGTACGGCCAAAGAATTTGACCTTGTAGTCGGCAAGCATAATGCCGTCCAAAATGTTACTTTCGCCGATAAAATCCGCCACGAAGGCGTTCTTGGGCTCATTATAAATATCCTCAGGCTTGCCGATCTGCTGGATGCGGCCTTTGTCCATTACCACAACGGTATCGGACATGGAAAGGGCTTCTTCCTGATCGTGGGTCACATAAACAAAGGTGATACCGGTCGCCTGCTGGATGCGCTTCAATTCATTCTGCATATCCTTGCGCAGACGCAGATCCAGTGCCGCCAGAGGTTCATCCAAAAGCAGCACCTTAGGCTCATTGACCAGCCCCCGGGCCATGGCACCGCGCTGCGGCTGACCGGCGGAGAGGGATGCCACATTGCGGTGGCCGTAGCCCTACAAGCTGACGATCTCCAACATATTGTTTACTCGCTCATTGATCTCTTCCTTCGGCAATTTTGCCACCCGCAGACCGAATGCAATATTATCAAAAACATTCAGATGGGGAAACAGCGCATATCGCTGAAAGACCGTATTGATCTGCCGGTCGTAAGGGGGCAGATCGTTGATGCACTTTCCGTCGAAAATCACTGTGCCGCTTGTGGGCGTCAAAAAGCCGCCGATAATACGCAGCGTAGTGGTTTTGCCGCAGCCGGAAGGGCCAAGCAAGGTTAAAAATTCATGGTCATTGATATAGAGATTGATGCTGTCGAGTATACGTTCCCCGTCGAACTCCATGGTAAGATTCCGGAGTCTGATGAGTTCCTTGGACATTATCCTCCCCCATTTCTGTGTGTATTTTTTGTCACAATATGACAAGTATAACTATATCTAAAATTTCACGGATGTCAACGATTTTTTGACTGTGCCGAAAGAATTTTCTGATTTTCTTCCAGATGCAGGTTTAACTTCCGAATTTTGGGTAATACTGAATCACGGAGGTGCTTATCATGAGCAAAAAATTCAACTTCGGCCGCAAGATCGCCGGAAAGGGCTACTACATAGCCCTGATCCTGTGTGCTGTTGCCATCGGGATTTCCGGCTATTTGTATTACCGTGCAGTCAATCAACCAGAAGACCCTCAATTGGGCGGTTCCGACATTGTCGCGCCCGGGGGCGATGTACAGGCAGGCATCACGCTGCCGGGGGATAACACAAATCCCACAGGGCCTGTAAAACAGCCCCGGCCCATTGGCCGTCCTGTGTCCGGGGAAATCAGTAAAGACTACGCCATGGATTGCCTGAGCTACAACGAGACCACCCGGGACTGGCGGGTCCACGACGGCATTGACTTCGCCGCCGAAGCCGGCACGCAGGTCAGCGCCGTAGCGGCAGGAACGGTATCCAAGGTCTTTAAGGACGATTCTCTGGGCTATACCGTAATTATCACCCACGAAGGGGGCTATGCTACCCAGTATGCAAGCCTTGCGGAAGATGTTTCTGTCAAGGTGGGCGACACCGTGGTAATGGGGGACAAAATTGGCACCGTTGCCAATACGGCTCTGCTGGAAACAGCGCAGGGTGACCACCTGCATTTTAGTGTCACCTTGAATAATAACCCCATTGACCCGGAGAAATTCTTGGAAACGGAATAAACAAGCTTCTTTTCTTTCCTCTTTGTTTGGGGCGGCGCAAGCCGTCCCTTTCTTTTTTCTAAAAGTTACTATTTTGTATTCAAACTGTAACCACTTTGTTGTTGCATGTTAAATTTTTCCAATCTATAATATAAACAGAGACAAGGTATTTGTCTGATTTTAGTGAAAGGTTGTGACTTCATGAGAAAGTATCGCGTTTTGCCTGTTTTGTTGGTATTTGTTTTGCTGTTGCTTTTGATAACTGCATGTCAGGCGCTGCCGGATAATGACCAGATCTCGGCAAGTACGCCGTCTTCCAGCCGTACGGTACTCCCTCCGCCGATTTTTACAACTAATGTTCCCTCCTCCACAACTACTGTACCGTCCACTGTCAAGTATGAGGGATATTCCTTTGTTTATGATGCAGAGCGCAGACCTTCTTATATCCCAGCCTATGTTGATCTTTCCGGCTGTACACAGGGACATTTTTACTGGATGGATGAAGGCGGTACAGAGGTCATACCCATCATTGAGGAAGAAATCGCACCCTGTTATAATGAATATTGGGGCTTTTCTTCTGGACATACCTATCATAACGAAGATGGTTGGGTTTACTATGTGAAAACTGCCGAGCCAACGAAAATCTACCGCACATGTCGTGCAGATTTTTCCCGGCACGAGTTGATTTATGAATCGCAAGAGGGCCCCATTGTGGATGTACTGATTTACCCGTGGCTGGAGAATTATCTGCAATTGGTGGAAAATAACAAGAAATTTATTGCCTATGATCTGAATACCGGAGAAAAAATATTGCTGATGGAGATGTATTACATTTTCAGTGCCAGTGTTGGCCCCGGCAAAGATGATAAGACATTTAGCAATTCTATATCGTGGAGCGGTAAACCCACAGAAGACGGCCACAATTTTGATTATATCTATTTCCGGGATACCGGGGAACTTTGGGAAGATCCCCTTTGATCTACACAGTTAAGACAAGCGGACAGGCAAATGCCTGTCCGCTTCTCATTATTCCTTGATATTCAGCGCGATATGCACGGTATCCAGTTGGATCTGGTCCACCGCAGTGGGGGCATCCATCATCAGGTCCTGTGCGTTCTTGTTCATGGGGAAGGTGATGACTTCCCGGATGCTCTCCTCGCCGGTGAGCAGCATGATCAAGCGGTCAACACCGGGCGCAGCACCTGCATGGGGAGGTGCGCCATAGGTAAAGGCGTTGTACATAGCCGGGAACTTGGCCTTAACATCTTCCTCGCCCAAGCCCACCATCTGGAATGCCTTGACCATGATCTCGGGATCGTGGTTACGAACCGCACCGGATGCGGATTCATAGCCGTTAACCACCAAGTCATACTGGTCAGCATTGATCGCCAGCAGCTTCTCCACATCGCCCTCAGCTTCCAACAGTGTTTTCATGCCGCCCTGAGGCATGGAGAAAGGATTGTGGCAGAATTCCAGCTTGCCGGTTTCCTCATCCAACTCGTACATGGGGAAATCCACGATCCAGCAAATGGCGTACTGATTCTCGTCAAAATGACCGGGAATACGCTTGCCCAGCATGGTGCGGATCACGCCGGCGGTCTTCTGGGCAGCCAACTTCTTGCCGGCAGCCATACATACGAAAGAACCGGGTTTCAAATTCAGCTTTGCGGTCAGTGCCTCGGTATAGGGGATCAGGAACTTGGAAACGCCGCCGGTGAGCTGGCCGTTCTCGTCCACTTTCACCCAGCAAGCCTTGTTGCCGGTCTGCACTTCCACATCCACCAGCAGCTTGTCGATCCATTTCCGACCCTCAGCAAAGTTGTCCACCGCCACAGCCTTAACCACGCTGTTCTGGAAGGGGCCAAATTCGCAGCCGGCTACCTCAGCGGTAATATCCTGCACTTCCAGATCGATACGCAGGTCGGGCTTATCAGAGCCGTAGCGCTCCATAGCCTCGTTGAAGGGAATATGACGGAAGGGAGCTTGGGAGATCCGGTCGTACTTGCCGAACTTTTCAAATACGGGCACCAGCACTTCTTCCAAGGTAGTCAGGACATCATTCTGGGTGGCGAACGCCATTTCCATATCCAGCTGATAGAATTCGCCGGGGGTACGGTCTGCACGGGCATCTTCGTCCCGGAAGCAGGGTGCGATCTGGAAATAGCGGTCAAAGCCGGAGGTCATCAGCAGCTGCTTGAACTGCTGGGGAGCCTGAGGCAATGCGTAGAACTTGCCGGGGTGATTCCGGGCAGGAACCAAGTAGTCACGAGCGCCCTCGGGAGAGGATGCGGTCAGAATGGGCGTGGTAATCTCCAAAAAGCCCTTTTCGGTCATCAGCCGACGCAGCTCCGCCACCACCTGACAGCGCAGAACAATATTGCTCTTTACCGCAGGGTTGCGCAGGTCCAGATACCGGTATTTCAGACGGGTATTTTCATCTGCATCCTTGGACTTATTGATTTCGAAAGGCAGCTGATTGTGGCGGCACTTGCCCAGCACTTCGATGGCAGTGGGCACAACCTCAATTTCACCGGTGGGCAGCTTGGGGTTCTTGCTCTCCCGCTCCCGGACGATACCGGTAACGGAAATGGTGGACTCTTTGTTGATGGGCTTGACCAGCTTCATCATCTCTTCGGTTTCCACCACCACCTGAGTCGTGCCGTAGAAATCCCGCAAAACCAAAAATGCGAAATTGGAGCCGACTTCCCGGGTGTTTTCCAGCCAGCCGACGATGGTTACTTCTTTGCCTGCGTCTGCAAGCCGCAGCTCGCCGCAGTTATGTGTTCTGGATTGGGTCATTTTTCCTATCCCCTTATCTTCTAAAATATCTGTATCATTATTCCACAAAAAGCGTAAAATGTCAATGTTTCTCACAAAAAAAGCCGGAATCGCCCGCAGTAAATCGCCGAGCAGAAAAATTTTTTCCGTATTTTTCACAAATTTAAGTCGAATCTAACTTTTTTTATGGTAATACTATGAAAACTTGTATTATTTGCAATTTTTTGATTGATTTTATTGGAAGTTTGGAATACAATAGGATGGCACTCCGCAAAAACAGGAAAAGCATGGTTATGAGGTGAGGAAATGCTGAATATTGTGCTGGTGGAACCTGAGATTCCCCAGAACTGCGGCAACATTGCCCGCACCTGTGCCGCAACCGGTTGCCGGCTGCATCTGATCCGCCCTCTGGGCTTTGATATTTCCGAAAAAGCCGTGCGTCGGGCAGGTCTGGACTACTGGAAAGATGTTCAGGTGCTGGACTATGAAAACCTGCAGGATTTCTTTAATAAGAATGATGTAAAGCAGATGTGGTGCCTGTCCACCAAAGCTCCGAGAGGTTACACCGAGGCGGCCTTTTCCGATGGCTGCTATCTGTTCTTCGGCAAGGAGACCAAGGGTCTGCCCGAGGATTTTCTTTCCGAGCATTACGATGAATGCATCCGCATTCCCATGCTGCCGGATACCCGAAGCCTGAATTTAAGCAACGCCGTGGCTATCACAGTGTATGAAGCTTTGCGTCAAATGAATTTTGCAGGATTGCAGGATTACGGAAAAATGAAAGGGTAATATGCCCTATATAAATATGGAGGAATCATTATGAACTACAACAAGAAGTCCATTGAAGACATTGAAGTAGCCGGCAAACGCGTACTGTGCCGCTGCGACTTTAACGTCCCCACCAAAGATGGCAAAATCACATCTGATAAGCGTATCGTGGCCGCTATGCCCACCATCAAGTATCTGGTGGATAAGGGCGCAAAGGTGATTCTCTGCTCTCACATGGGCAAACCCAAGGGCGAATGGAAGCCCGAACTGAGCCTGAAAGTGGTTGCTGAGCGCATCTCCGAGCTGCTAGGCAAGGAAGTTATTATGGCTGCCGATGTAGCCGGTGAGGACTCCAAGGCTAAGGCTGCCGCTCTGAAAGACGGCGATGTAATGCTGCTGGAAAACACCCGTTACATCAAGGGCGAAACCAAGAACGATCCCGAGCTTTCTAAGGCTCTGGCCGATCTGGCTGACATTTTTGTCAACGATGCATTCGGTGCTGCCCACCGTGCTCACTCCTCCACCGCCGGTGTTGCTGAGCATCTGCCCGCTGTCTGCGGCTACCTGATTCAGAAGGAAGTTTCCATCATGGGTAAGGCTCTGGCAAACCCCGAGCGTCCCTTCGTTGCGATTCTGGGCGGTGCTAAGGTTTCCGACAAGTTGAATGTTATCAACAACCTGCTGGAAAAGGTGGACACCCTGATCATCGGCGGCGGCATGGCTTATACCTTCCTGGCTGCACAGGGTTACACCGTTGGCAAGTCCCTGGTGGACAACGAAAAGCTGGACTACTGCAAGGAAATGCTGGCCAAGGCTGAGGCTAAGGGCGTAAAGCTGCTGCTGCCTGTGGATACCGCCATCGCCGCTTCCTTCCCCAACCCCATCGACGCTGAGATCCCCGTTGATTATGTGGACTGCACCGCAATCCCCGCTGATCAGATGGGTCTGGATATCGGCCCCAAGGCATGCGCAGAGTTCGCTGCTGCTGCCAAGGCTGCCAAGACTGTTGTTTGGAACGGCCCCATGGGCGTGTTCGAGAACCCCACTCTGGCAAAGGGCACCATCGCTGTTGCACAGGCACTGGCTGATTCCGACGCTGTGACCATCGTCGGCGGCGGCGACTCCGCAGCAGCTTGCGAGCAGTTGGGCTTCGCAGGTTCCATTACCCACATCTCCACCGGCGGCGGCGCTTCTCTGGAATTCCTGGAAGGCCTCGAATTGCCCGGCATTGCTTGTCTGGAAGACAAATAATTAAATTTACTGTCATTGCGAACCAGTGAGCACACTGGTGTGGCAATCTCCGAAACATTCCGGAAACCTATGGAGATTGCCACGGTCGCTTTGCTCCCTCGCAATGACACTCTTTTTTAACTTTGAAAATTACATCGAAAATCGATGACATATATAAGGAGAATTAGAAATGAATCGCAAATATCGTAAGACCGTCATTGCCGGCAACTGGAAAATGAACAAGACCCCCTCCGAGACCAAGGAGTTTATGAATCAATTCAACGCTATCATGCCCAAGGGCCGCTGGTGCGACATCGCGCTGTGCGTTCCCGCTGTGTGCATTCCCGCTGCTGTCCGCGCCATGCGTGAGACCCGCGTTGGTATCGGCGCAGAAAACTGCAATGCCAATGCAAGCGGTGCCTACACCGGCGAAATCGCTACCAACATGCTGGTGGATGCCGGCTGTAAGTATGTGATCATCGGCCACTCCGAGCGTCGTGCTATGGGCGAGACTGATGCAGATGTCAACGCAAAGGTTCTGGCCGCTCTGGAAGCAGGCCTGACCCCCATCATGTGCTGCGGCGAATCTCTGGAACAGAGAGAATCCGGCATCACCGAGGAATGGATCGCTATGCAGATCAAGCTGGGTCTTCAAGGCGTTTCCGAAGACAAGATCCGTAAGGTCATCATCGCCTACGAGCCCATCTGGGCTATCGGCACCGGCCGCACCGCTACTCCCGAGCAGGCTCAGGAAGTCTGCGAAGGCATTCGTACCGTGGTGC
>JAZORJ010000159.1:0-3528 GCA_045656525.1 Faecousia sp.
ACATCGATGATGCCGGTGACCTTACGGTTGCCGTCCCAAATGGGAACCACCACGGGGGCAATCTTATTGCCGTACTTCTCACGCAGGGCATCGAAGGTGGCATTGTAATCGGAGTTGTCCTCGTCTACCTTGGAGATGTAGATGAAACGGGGCATATTCCGCTCTTCACAGTATTTCCAGGCCTTCTCAAAGCCAACGGTGATACCGTCCTTGGCGGAGCAGACCAAAATCGCTGCATCAGCTGCCCGGAGGGCTTCCATAGCAGCACCGGCAAAGTCAAAGCCGCCGGGGGCATCCAGCAGGTTGATCCGGGTGTTCTTATAATCCAAAGGAACCACGGAGGCGGAGATCGAAATATTTCTACGAACCTCTTCGGGATCGTAGTCACAAACGGTATTGCCATCGGCATTCTTGCCCATACGGACGATGGCGCCGGTCATGTAAAGTAAACTTTCCGCCAGAGCGGACTTGCCGCTGCCGCTGTGTCCCAGCAGACAGACATTACGAATCGCATTTGCAGTGTACATATATGTTCATTCTCCTTTCTTGGACCACGGTGCCAAGCACCGCAATACAGACATTATACACGAACAAACATACAGTTTCAATGATTATTTTTGTCATTTTCACATAAAATTGCGTCTCTATTCATTTTTTACGAAAATTACACCGCCGTTCCGTTCATATTGCACAAAAGCCTTGGAGGCATCCTCTTTTCG
Organism: Faecousia sp.; assembly: GCA_045656525.1. Classification (GTDB taxonomy): domain Bacteria; phylum Bacillota; class Clostridia; order Oscillospirales; family Oscillospiraceae; genus Faecousia. The sequence goes on from JAZORJ010000159.1 coordinate 720, forward strand.
CCTTTGAATTTTTCTTAAATTTCTTGTAAACTGTAGGTGTTACAATGATGTGTGACAAATAAGAAAAAAGAATAGTGAATAGCGGCGACCTGTGTTATGGTTGAGTTGTCCAGACAAAACCGAAAGGCAGGTGCCACTATTCACTATGAATAAGATAACACAAGACATGCGGTTTAAGCAAGTGGTAATCGAGTATTCTTTTACACACGGTGTAACGAAGGCTGCAATCCGCTACAAGACCTCCAGGCAAAACATCTATCGCTGGCGCAAAAAGTACGATGGATCAGTTCGCTCCCTGGCAGATTGCTCTCACCGTCCTCACAGCCACCCCAATCAACACACAGAGGAAGAGATCACGCTTATTAGGAATATGCGCCGTAGAAACCCTAACGCCGGTCTGGTGGTATTCTGGGTCAAGCTGCGGCAGCGAGGCTATAGCAGATCTATCTCCGGCCTTTATCGTGTGCTGCGCCGGATAGACGGAAAACCAATTAAATTACCCAACCCCAAAAAGGAATCTAAACCTTACGAGCAGATGCAATATCCGGGACAAAGAGGTCAAATTGATGTGAAGTACGTCCCTAAATCCTGTTTAGTGGGAGAGGCAGAGGGAGAAGGATATTTCCAATACACATTCATCGATGAATACAGCCGTTTTCGAATTCTCAAGGCATACAAAGAACACAGCACCTATTCTTCTGCACAATTCATCAAATATGTCGTTGAGAAGTTTCCATATGCTATTGCGTGTATTCAAACAGACAATGGAATGGAGTTTACAAATCGCCTGAACACAAACACAAAACACAAGCCAACATTATTTGAAACTACACTGACTCAGCTCGGCATCACACATAAACTAATCCGTCCTTATACGCCCAAGCACAACGGCAAGGTAGAACGCAGCCATAGAAAGGACAATGAAGAGTTTTATGCTTGCCACAAGTTCTATTGCTTTGCAGACTTTGAAAAGCAACTCGCTGTCAGACAGCGTCAGTATAACAACTTCCCTATGCGACCTCTCAACTGGAAGTCACCCAAGCACGTTCTTTTTTCTTTCCCTAATGTGTAACACATCATTGACAAACCTACAGTATCATACGCAAAATTATTGCAATGTTCGTTGACTTTTATTGGTAAATTCTCTATAATGGGGGTTAGCGATAAATACCAAACATATCAGTTTTGGAGGCAAGTAATCATGATTGCAGAATTGATCAAAGAGAGACAGCTGCCCGATTTCCTCAGCCGTGAGGAAATGCTGGATCTACTGCAGAAAAAAGAATACGGCTATTTCCCCGACATTCCCTACGAAGTCAGTGTATCTGACCCCGTAAATATAGAAAAAAGATACTGCGACGGCAAGGTTTGCTATTCCCGCGTCAATATGACCATCACCACTGCGTATGGCTCCCACACCTTCCCTATTCGCAGAATTCTTCACACTGACGGCTCTGTGAATCCCTTTTTCATTTTACTGGCATTTGATAACAATGTGCCCAACAGAAGCTACCCTACCGAGGAAGTTGCTGACAATGGCTTTGATGTACTGACCATTAATTACAACGAAATTACCAAGGACAACAAGGACTTTACCGATGGTCTGCCCAGTATTTTCCTGCCCAACGGACAGGAAAAGGAAACTGATTGCGGTAAAATTATGTTCTGGGCCTGGGCGGCTATGCGTGTTATGGACTACGCTCAGACCCTGGATTGTCTGGGTAAGAATCAGGGTGCTGTTCTTGGTCACTCCCGTTTGGGTAAGACTGCCCTGCTCACCGGTGCACTGGATACCCGCTTCCGTTATGTATTCGGCAATGGCTCCGGCTGCAGCGGCGCTGCTCTTACCAGAGGCAACTCCGGCCTGCCCTATATTCAGAGCTTGCCCACCGAAAAGGATAAGCTTTACGATTACGAACCTGAGTGGAAAACCGGCGAAACCATTCGCGATGTAATAAAGCAGTTCCCCTACTGGTTCTGCAAGCACTATGAAGGCTACGCAGTCACCAACATTCCTGAGGACTTTGATCAGCATTATCTGCTCGCCTCTGTTGCGCCCCGGTTTGTATATGTTGGCTCCGGAAACAAAGACTTGTGGGCTGACCCCACCTCCGAATTCCTGAACACCGCTGCTGCATCTGCATTCTACGAGAAGATGGGCTTAACAGGCTTGGTACATAACGATAAACTGCCTGAGCCTGAAGAAACCTTCCACGAGGGTCGTGTCGGCTATCACGCCCGTCTGGGTTACCATTTCCTCTCCCGTCATGACTGGCAGAAATATATGGCTTACATTCGCAAGCATCAATTTGATTGATTATACGAACAAAAACCGGAATCCTGAGGGATTCCGGTTTTTTATACGAAGGGTTGGGTATCGGGTTTAAGCTCCGCCAGGTTGGAAAGCTGCGTTATATCAATCAACTTGGCGCCCCGTTGAGCCAATTCTATCGCAGCCGGACTGCCGTCATTGAAACAAAAGACAGGGCTCCCATTTTTCTGTAAATTTTTTACAGTTCCGTCCCAAGTGCCACCCTTTTCCAGGTCGCTTTGTGCCACAAAGGTGATGTAACCCAAAGAATGAATCACTCTGTTTCGGCTCAATGCCCGTTGGGGAGAAAAGGGTTCGTCAAAGGCATCCTCGCTGAGAAAAAGAACATTCTCTTGCAGGTTATCATTTTCCAAGGAATCCGCAACCACAGAGATCACCTTGCCGCCTGCTTCCAGGCAGGCGTTTTGGGCAACCTGATCAGCACCGCGGGCATTGCCGGAAACAAGGGTATACCCTTGGCGTGCCGCCTCCCTGCCC
>JAZORJ010000160.1:0-13347 GCA_045656525.1 Faecousia sp.
AATCTTTCCATGAATTCTGCTGTGGTAAACAGGAAAAGATCATTTTGAATCAATGTACTCAGAGCTGATGTTTTAGAAGAGAGGAGCGTGTTGCAGACTTTGCAGGATTGTTCAGCCAAAACAGAACAAGTGACTGTGTCAGTAGTCTCGATCCATTCTCCGGTGGTGTGGCCGAGAGCTTCACCTTCAACTTCGCCGCATCGGCTGCAGGTTTTTGCGTTCAAGCAATCCGCTTCTATCCAATCATGCTCGCAGGAGCAACCGGTGAATATCGAAAGGCAGACTACCAATAAAGCAACGAGCAGCATCTTTATCTTCATACCATTACCCCCTCATAGTGTGTTTTCTATATTCTATCACAATTCGGGAAAAATGCAATAAAACACTCCTGTTTTCGTTTCGAAATCAAACAAAATCAGGAGTGTTTCCGGATGAATCAGAAAGTGGCAACCTCAGAGGATTTTAGCTGCAACTGCAACTTGTCCGCAATGAGGGCGATGAATTCGGAATTGGTGGGCTTGCCCTTGGTGCTGTTTACCGTGTAGCCGAAGAACCGCTGCAAGGTATCCAGATCACCCCGATCCCACGCAACCTCAATGGCATGGCGTATGGCACGCTCTACCCGGCTGGCTGTGGTGCCGTAGGTCTTGGCAACCTGAGGATACAAAACCTTGGTGATGGCGTTGATCACATCCATATCCTCCACGGCAATGATGATCGCCTCACGCAAGTATTGATAGCCTTTGATGTGGGCGGGAACACCGATCTCGTGAATAATACCGGTGACCAGCGTTTCAATGCTGTTCTTATCCAAACGATTCAAAGAAAGGATCCGCTGGTTCTCCCCACCGCGGAATTCTTCCAGACGATCCACAACAGCAGATACATCGCAGGGTTTGAGCATCATATACCGGACTCCCAATCCGGCGGCAGCGGATGCCACATAGTCGTTCAGAAACCCGGATGTAGCTAAGATGATGGGCTTCTTTTCCATACCGGAAATCATTTTCAGCATACTCAGGCCGTCCATTTTGGGCATCATCATTTCCATAATAAGCATGTCCGGCTTCTTTTCTTGAATCATTTTCGCAGCCTGCTCCCCGTCGCAGGCTGTGCCGATGACCTGAAAGTTTGCTGTGCTGTTTAGTGCTGCTGACAGCGCACCGCAGAATTCTTCTGCACCGTCGGCAATAAATACAGTTGTGCGTTTATCCATAACTTCCTCTCCTGTCATAATGAACTGAATCCCCCAAATGCACGACATGGAAAGTCGTGCGCGACATCTATAATCTAGCACAATGTATCATTTTTTGCAAGGAGAAATATAAACAATCGTTCGACAAAAATCGACAGAATTCGACAAAACCGGGAAAATCTTTCCGCTTCCTTGTTTTACAGTTGACGGGAAACGGCTATATGTTGTAAAATAAGCGTAATTAATATAATAGGAGGAATCACCTATGAACGAAGTATGGAATTTGGACCCCATTTATAAGGGCTTTTCTGATCCTGCCTATGAGGCGGATATGACGGAACTTGCCGGCCTTGCAGAAAAAATTCAGAAGTTTTCTGCTGATCTTGCCGGTATGGATAGCATGAAAGGCTTGAAAGAGGGCATCTCCCTTCAAGAACAGTTTTCTGAATTGATCAGCAAGCTGGCAGGCTATGCATCCTTGCGTCAGGCGGCCAATACCCGTGATCCTGAGGCAGGCTCCAAGATGGGACAGGTCATGCAGCTGTACAGCGGCGTGGCTGCACCCTTTGCCGCATGGAAGGACTGGGCTGCCAAGGTGGAAAATTTGCAGCAGCTGGTTGCGGAAGATCCGGATTTGAAGGACTATACCTTCCTGTTCAAGAATCTGGAAGAATCCAGCAAGTACCTTCTTCCCGGTGTAGGCGAAGCCGTTATGGCCAAAATGGGCCTGTCCGGTGGCGATGCTTGGAGTGAAATGCAGCAGTACCTGACCAGCACTGTGCCCGTTTCCTACCGGGGAAATACCACGAACCTGTCTTCTATCCGGAATCTGGCCTATGATAGCGATGCCGCAGTGCGTAAGGATGCTTACGAGGCAGAGCTGGCTTGCTATGACCGTATTAAAGATCCGGTTGCCTATGCTCTGAACTCCATCAAGCTGGAAACCATCTCCGATTGCCAGCTCCGGGGCTACAAATCTCCTTTGGAGCGCACATTGAAGCACTCCGATATGAAGAAAGAAACCTTGGATGCCATGCTGGGCGCTATGGATGAGTATTTGCCCAAATTCTGGGCATACCTGAAAGCAAAGGCTAAGGCATTGGGTCACGAGAACGGTCTGCCTTGGTACGACCTGTTCGCCCCCATGGGCAAATCCTCTACCAAGTTTACCGCAGAGGACGCCCGGAATTATCTGGTAGGTCTCTTTGCAGGCTTCGACAAGGAATTGTCTGACATGGTGGCCAGAGCCTTCGATGAAGCATGGATCGACTTCTATCCCCGGGATGGCAAGGCCGGCGGCGCATTCTGTGCCGGTGTGGAATGTTTGAAGCAGAGCCGCATCCTGACGAATTTCGACGGCATGTTTGGCGATGTCGTGACGCTCGCCCATGAGCTTGGCCATGCATTCCACAACCAATGCATTGAAAACCACCGTCCGCTGAATCACGACTACTCCATGCCCTTGGCGGAAACCGCATCCACCTTCAACGAATGTGTTGTCATGGCATCTGCTATTGAAAAGGCCGCCGATAAGGATGAGAAGATCGCACTGATCGAATCTCAGCTGCAAGATGCCACCCAAATCATTTGCGATATCTATTCCCGTTATCGCTTTGAAGCCATGGTCTTTGAGAATCGGGAAAAGCAGTTCATGAACGCAGATACGCTGTGTGCATTTATGACCGAGGCCCAGAAGCAGTCCTATGGTGACGGCTTGGATCACGATGTGATGCACCCGTATATGTGGGTATGCAAGAGCCATTATTACGGCCCCACATTCTACAACTTCCCCTACGCCTTTGGCGGTTTGTTCGCCCGGGGTCTGTACGCACAGTACGAAAAGGAAGGCCCGTCCTTTGTGGAAAAATACAAGAAGCTGCTGTATACCACACCCATTGCCACCGCAGAGGATGTGGCCAAGGTTGCGGACATTGACCTGACTGACAAAAACTTCTGGCGTGGCGCATTGCAGACCATTGCAGATCAGATCGACCTTTTCTGCGAATTGGTCAAGGCATAACAGGAGGCAATTATGGATTACAGAACAAAAAGACTTATGGCATTTTTGGATGCGCCCGTGAGCGTGTATCATGCGGCGGCGTATCTGGCCGACACATTGGAGCAGGCGGGCTATACCCGACTGTCTGAGGGAGAAAGTTGGAATCTCACCGCCGGTGGCAAGTACTATTTGACCCGGGGCGGCACGGCTGTTCTGGCGTTCCGTGTGCCGGAGACCTCTCCCAAGGGATTTTTGATGACCGCCAGCCATTCCGATCGTCCTACTTTTAAGGTCAAGGAAAATGCTGAACTGACCGGCAAATACACCCGTCTGGCCACGGAAAAATACGGCGGAATGCTCATCGCACCTTGGCTGGACCGGCCGCTTTCCGTGGCGGGCCGTGTTCTCGTGGAAACAGAAGATGGTGTCCAGAGCCGCCTGGTGGACATTGACAGAGATCTGATGATGATCCCCAATGTGGCTATTCACATGAACCGTCAGGCGAATGAGGGCTACAAGTGGAATCCTGCGGTGGATACGCTGCCCCTGTTGGGCGGACCGGATGCAGCCGGGAAGCTGAACGATCTGTTGGAAGAAGCAGCGGGCGGCAAGATTCTGGGACATGACCTGTATTTGTATATTCGGCAGAAAGCTACCGTCTGGGGCATGGATGAGGAATATATCTCCTCTGCCGCTTTGGACGATTTGCAGTGCGCATGGGGCTGCACACAGGGCTTCCTGAATGCCGAGGACGGTAACAGCATTCCTGTGCTGTGCGTGTTCGATAGCGAAGAAGTAGGCTCGTCCTCGGTGCAGGGTGCGGCATCCAAGTTGCTGGAAACAACACTTAGCCGTATTTGTGCCGGACTGGGTCTGGATGAGCAGGTGATGCTCAGCAACTCTTTTATGATCTCTGCGGACAATGCCCATGCCGTGCATCCCAACCATCCGGAATTTGCCGATGCCAATAATGCTCCCATGGTCAATGGGGGAGTGGTGCTGAAATTCAATGCGAATCTGCGTTACAGCACCGATGGCGTATCTGCGGCAATCTTCCGTAAGGTTTGCCAAAAGGCAGATGTGAAGGTACAGACCTACTGCAACCGGGCGGATATCCCCGGCGGCTCCACCTTGGGTAATATTTCTCTTGCGCATGTGTCAGTACCCACGGCGGATATTGGCCTGCCCCAGCTGGCTATGCACTCCTGCTATGAAACAGCCGGTGTGCAGGATGCCATCGACTTGGAAAAAGCAATGGCAGCATATTATGCCGGTTCTTTGGAGATCCAAGGAGACGATTACTACTTCATCTAAGATAAAAAGAATGACCGGATGCAATGCATCCGGGCAAATTTTATGTTATTCGTTGTTGTCGCTGATTTCTTCATCGGAAACGGCTTCATCCACAGGAGCAGCTTTCTTAGGCTTGATCACAAAGATGTAAACCGCAATACCGCCGCCGATCAGCAGGGCTGCTGCCACCAGAATCACGATCAAGATCCAAGAATCGGGATTGCTGTTCTGATTTCCCTTGTTCACCGTGGGGGCGGGAACGGAATTGGTGGCCAAGGGTGCGGGAGCGGGCTTGGTCATGCTGGTGCTTGCATTGGTGGAAGGCTGGTTGCTGGGTTGGGTTGCAGGTTGTGTTGCCTGTGTGCTGGGTTGGGTTGCAGGCTGAGTTGAGGGCTTAGTGTTGGGCTGCGTTGCCGGCTTGGTGGTTGTAGTGCCGCCGGAGTTGCCGGTGTTGCCGGTGTTGCCACTGTTACCGGTGTTGCCACTGTTGCCGCTATTGCCACCGGAGCCGGTGGTCTTTTCGGTATAGAATGCCAGAACATAGTCACTGGTCAGACTGTCGGGATTATAGGCGCTCCAGTTATTTTTGGAAGCATACCACTCCAAATACAGGTCCCGACCTGTATTCAACAAATAGAACTGGTTTGTACCGGCACTGGAAAGTGTCCACTTGTCGTTTACACCGGTCTCGTTCAAAGAACTGTATTCGGTACCCATAGCCAGCTTCTGTCCGTCACCGGAAGTGAAAGACCAGGTTCCATCGCTATTCTTCTTTGCGGTAAAGATTTCCTTGTCGGAGATGCTGCCAAAACCACCGGATACATCAACACCGACATTGTAGAAACCGGTTTTGGAGGTGGACAGAGCCATGTTGCTTGCGGGGTTGACGATGACGATCTTGTCGCCGTCCTTCAAAGAGGAAACCTGTGTGTACTTGCTGTCGGTGACAGTGCCGGAGGAAGAACCGCCGGAACCGGTATTGCCGGAACTGCTGCCGCCGTTACCACCGGGATTGGCGGACACGCCGTCGTTATCGGAAGGAGTGGTGATTCCCTCGGGAACATCACGGCCGAACAGCAGCCAAGCGTATTCGGGATAGTCGATGAAAACATTACGGTTGCCCTGAATGTTTTCAACAACTTCGTTTCGGCCCATTTCCCAAGTGTCAACGGGGTCGAGCTCCATCCAATCCAGGAGAACATCTACGCTTTGGAACACTTCGGTAATGCCGTCAGCACCCCAAGCGGAACCCCATCTGACATAAACATAAAGGCAAATTCTTGCAACGTCGCCCTTAACATTGTCCAGAGGCTCAAAATAGGTGCTGTTGTATGTACCACCAAGATAACCTGTTGCAGGGTTAGAGCCGTATTTTGCAGTTCCGTTGTTGGATTCACCGTACTTCTTGTTACCTCTGGAACTGTTGACACCAGCATCGGAGGGACGGACATGGTGCAAATCTGCGCCGCCGCCGCTGGTATTTCCACCGCCAAGGGATTGAGGCCAGACATGCTCGCGGTTCCAACCGTTATACTGGCTCATGGTAGCGGAATAGCTGGTGTACAGCAGGAGAACTCTGCCATCTCCGCTTTCACAGTCAGACCGAGTGGCGTAATTTTTGCAATCGCTGTAAGAAGTTATTTTCTTATGTGTGCTGGTCATCAGCGTGCGCAGAGATTGCAGAAGCTGACTGGAATTCTGCTGAGAAAGTGCATCGAATGCATAGGTAGATGTGTAGTAATCCTCTGCACCTGTTCCGTCAAGGGTAGTGCAGATCTCATCCCGGGTACCAGAGTTGGAGGTCGTGGAATAGGTGATCGATGCGGCAAAGGTGTCACTGGGAATGACGGTAAAGACCAGCGACAGCATCATCAGCAGCGCCAGCAGGCCGGCACTTATGCGTTTAAGAGAGTTTTTCATGACGATTCTCCTTGTCAAATTTTGTCACTATACAGCATAGCACATAATCGAAAAAAATGGAAGAGGGATTTTGTTTATAAAAACAAAATCAAAGACTTGACAATTTTTGAAAGTATGTTATAATCTTACCTGTTCCGATATGGAGGCTTAGCTCAGCTGGTTAGAGCGCATGCTTCACACGCATGAGGTCACAGGTTCGAGTCCCGTAGTCTCCACCAAACAAAAAAAGACACCCAACGGGTGTCTTTTTTTGTTTGGTGAGGTTGTGGAAGGGACTCGAACCGATCTAAATGCAACAGTCCGGTGGACTGTTGCTCGCGAGGGCTTGACCGGGTCGAACCTTAATTTTCGCCAGCGGCGAAAATGCAAATCGAGTCCCGTGGCCACCAAATATATTTTAATACGTACTAGAAAAAATAAAAACTCTTTGCTATAATATCACCACAAGACGCAAAGGAGTTGATTTCCATGACCATTTATGAGCAGACCCGTGCGGTCATTGAAGAATTGGGGCGGAAAGCCAATCTGAAACCCGGCAGTATTATTGTCGTCGGATGTTCCACCAGTGAAGTGCTGGGCTCTAAGATCGGCACAAACTCCAATCCGGATACGGCGAAGGAAATTTTTGATGCCTTGCATGGCTATGTAAAAGAACAGGGACTTTATTTGGCAATACAGTGCTGTGAGCATTTGAACCGGGCGATCATTGTGGAGCGTGCCGCTGTTCCCGGTGCAGAAGCCGTGAATGTGGTGCCCCAGCCCAAGGCCGGTGGCTCGCTGGCAACTATGGCCTATGCCGGATTTTCTGACCCGATTGCTGTGGAAGAAATCAAGGCGGATGCTGGCATTGACATCGGTCTGACGCTGATCGGTATGCACCTGAAAAAGGTAGCTGTGCCGGTGCGTTTGGAGAATAATCGGATCGGTGAGGCGCTGATCGTTGCCGCCCGCACCCGGCCCAAATTCATCGGTGGCGTAAGAGCCGCTTATGATGAAACATTGTTGTAAGATAAAAGGCACCGCCTAAGCGGTGCCTTGTTTTTATTGCTTTTCTGCCTTGATCTTCGCCAGTTCTTCCTCTTCCAAAACCCGGTAAGCGACTTTACCGACCAAGGTCTTGGGCATTTCTTCCCGGAAAGCAATGTCATAGGGCATTGCGTATTTGGCGATATTTTTCCGGCAGTGATCCATGATGGCCTGCTTGGTGGCTTCGGTAGGCTCCACCCCAGCCGCCAATTTTACAATGGCTTTCACTTTCTGCATTTTGTAGGGATCGGGCAGACCGATGACACAGCTCATCTGCACAAATTCGTGGGCATCCAGAATGTTTTCCAGCTGAGCAGGGTAGACATTGTAGCCGGAAGTGATGATCATCCGCTTGGCTCTGCCCTTGAAGTACACAAAACCCTGATCGTCCATGGTGCCCAAGTCACCGGTATAAACCCAAGTCAGGCCGTCTTCGTGGGTACGCAGGGTTTGGGCAGTCTCCTCGGGATGGTGCATGTATTCCATCATCACAGTGGGACCGGCCAGCAGGATCTCGCCCTCCTCACCGTAAGGAACTTCCTTATCAGTGCCGGGCTCCACGATTTTAATGTAGGTATCGGGGAAGGGCAGGCCGATGGAGCCCTCTTTGTAAATGTGAGAAGGTGTCAGACAGCAGGCGGTGACGGTTTCCGTGGTGCCGTAACCCTCACGAACCTGAATCACAGCCTTGTGATCGTACAGGAATTTGTCGAATTTCTTTTTCAGCTCGATGGACAGACTGTCACCACCGGAGAATACGCCTTTCAGACAGCTGAGGTCAGCACCGTCCATATCCGGCAGACGGAGCAGAGCTTCGTACAGGGTAGGAACGCCGGCAATGAAATTGCAGCGATGCTTCACAAGATCCTTGGCATAGGTCTTGGGAGTGAAGCGGGGAACCAGAATGCACCGACCACCCTGAGAAAGCATAGTGTGAATGCAAACGCCCAGACCGAAGCCATGGAAGATGGGCATGGCCGCCAGCATCTTGTCGCCGGGGCGGAACATCTGGTTGGTAGCAACCACCTGTTGGCCCAAAGCATTGAAGTTCAGGTTGGTCAGAACGATGCCCTTGCTGGTGCCGGTTGTGCCGCCGGAATAGAGAATAACCGCAGGATCCTTTGCTTCCCGCTTGACGGCATATTCATGGCCACAGTTGCTCAAAGCCTTGAAATCTTTCCACAGGATCACAGGAGCGTCCTTGGGCAGGGGAGCGATCTTTCTGCCCTGTGTAAGGGCGTAGCCCACTTTCATCACAGGAGAAAGGGCATCGGCAACGCTGGTAATGATCAGGTTCTGGATGCCGGTGTTTTTGCGGATCGCGGCAAATTTGCCGTAGAACTGATCCAGCGTGATGGCGGCAACGGAATCGGAGTCGTTGAGGTAGAACTCAATTTCCTTTTCGGCAGACAGAGGATGGATCATGCTGGCGATGGCGCCTACCCGGTTGATGGCGTAGAACATATAAATAGCCTGAGGGCAGTTGGGCATGGCGATGGTGATTTTCTCACCAGGACGGATGCCCAAGGTTTTCAGCGCTTTGGCGCAGGTTTCAATCTGCTGCACCAGCTCGGTGTAAGTAGTGGATTTGCCCATGAAGTCAAAGGCAACATTGTTGGGGTATTTCTTTGCGATGGCCGCAATGGCTTCGTACATAGAGCCTTGGAAGTAGTCCAAATGCATGGGTACATCGCCCATATAATCCTTCCACGGAGTTTTTGCAGTAATCATCAGTAATCTACCTCTTCGTTCAAGGGTTTTTCCAGCAATTCTGGATTCTCCAGAAGCTTTTTCAACAGCTGGATAGTACGGGAATAATAATAGCCGTCGGCGATTCGTTCATCGATGGTGAGACCCAGGTCGATGCATTCCTTGATTTCGGTATTACCGTTTTCGTCATAGAACGGGCGCTTTTTCTTTGCACCGATGGTGCAGAATACGGAGCAGGTACCCCAGTTGGTCAGGTGGTGGTAGCCTGCGCCCAGCTTGATGGAACCCAGATTGGACAAATAAACAGAGCCGTAGAAGGGGTCACCGTCGGTGACGCTTGCGGGCATCCAGCCGTGACGGTCCAGCCATCTTGCACCGGCACCTACGATTTTCATCAAGAAGCCGGGAATGGAGGCAACGGCATTCAGACTTTCCGTACCGCCGTCCAATTTATCACTGCGGCAGAAGGAAACCTGACGGAAGATTTCGTTGTGGATATCGTCAATGGTCTCATTGCCATTGACCCGCACTTGTGCCAAAGCCTCTGCACCGTCATCGGAAAATACCTTTTTAACGGTAAAGGATGCGGAAATATCCTTGTGCATGTACATGGTGTTATTGGCGATAAAACGATTCATCTTGGGCCGCAGAACCATGGTTTTCAGAACAGCGGCAACAATGACCTGAAACAGGTTGTAGGCATATTCCGGATTGTCTGCATTTTTCTTGGCTAAGTAAGCATTGATGTTGGTCAGATCAATGCGGTCGCTGATGAATGCTTCGTTGTCGCACCGATTAGGAAAGATCAAGGGCATGATGACATGCATGGAATGAATCTTGCGCAGTTTGATGCCATCTTTTCTGTCGCCGAATTTTTTCATGTCTAAACCTCTTTCTATCTAGGTATTATACTCTCATAGAATATCAAAAATTCACACTTTTGTCAAACATTGTTATATTTTCGTTTAGATTGCAATATTATAATGTGTGTGTTATAATGAAAAAAATTGTTTAGATTGAGGAGTGAAATGATGCTCGAACTGAAAAATATAACCAAAGAGTATCCTGCCGGCGAAGGTAAGGTCCAAGCCCTGAAAGGCATTGACCTGAAATTCCGAAGCAGCGAATTTGTGTCCATTTTGGGCCCCAGTGGCTGCGGTAAGACCACCATGCTGAACATTATCGGCGGTCTGGACCAGTACACCAGCGGCGATTTGGTGATCAACGGTCGGTCCACCAAGCATTTTAAAGACCGGGATTGGGACAGCTACCGCAACCATTCTGTCGGTTTTGTGTTCCAAAGCTATAACCTGATTCCCCACCAGACGGTTCTGCAAAATGTGGAGCTGGCGCTGACCCTCTCCGGCGTTTCCAAGCATGAGCGCCGGAAGCGTGCCAAGGAAGCCTTGGAAATGGTGGGCCTCAGCGATCAGCTGCGGAAAAAGCCCAACCAGATGTCCGGTGGCCAGATGCAGCGTGTTGCCATTGCCCGGGCCATTGTCAACAATCCGGATATCATCTTGGCGGACGAGCCCACCGGCGCGTTGGATACGGAAACCAGCAAGCAGGTTATGGAAATTCTCAGAGAGATTTCTAAGGATCGCTTGGTAATCATGGTTACCCACAACCCGGAGATCGCAGAGGAATATTCCACCAGAATCGTCCGTGTGGTGGACGGCTTGGTGATCAGCGACACCCAGCCCATGACGGAGGAAGAAGTCCTGAGTGAACAGGTCGCAACCTACGAAAAGGGTCAGTGGCAGAAGAAAGAGAAGAAGCCCTCTATGTCCCTGTGGACCTCCTTCGGCCTTTCTTTGCGGAATCTGATTTCCAAAAAAGGGCGTACAACCCTGACCTCTTTTGCCGGTTCCATCGGCATTATCGGCATTGCGCTGATCTACGCAGTGTCCCAAGGTATGACCACCTATATTAACATCATTCAAGAGGAAACCCTGTCCTCTTACCCCTTGACCATTCAGGCAGAGTCTGTGGATATGGGCCGACTGATGCTGAGCTTTATGGGACAAGCCCAGTCTACCGGAGAGCACGACAAGGACGGCGTCTACGAAAAGACCATGCTCTACGATCTTGTCAATACGCTCAACAGCATGGAAACTTCTTACAACGATTTGAAATCCTTTAAAGTTTTTATTGAAGAGCAGTTGAAAGATCCGGACAGCAAGCTTTCTCAGGCTCTGAGCGGTGTGCAGTATACCTATGATCTGGATCTGATGGTCTACACGGAAAATATCGACGGCAAGATCATTCAGGCAGACACCATGGCCTTGATGCAGGAACTGATGATTGAACATTTGGATATGGATATGTCGTCCATGCTGCAAATGTCGGAATCCTACGGTTTTGATATGGAAGCTATGGCCGGCATGGGCCCCATGGGCAGTTCTATCAACCTGTTCCAAGAGATTCTGCCCGGCGATAACGGCGCACCCATTAACGAAATGCTGTATAATCAGTACGACCTGATTTACGGCTCTTGGCCCAATTCCTATGACGAGATCGTGTTGGTCGTGGATGAAAACAACGAGTTGGACGATCTGACCTTGTATGCCTTGGGCCTGAAATCCAAGGCAGATATGGATGCTTTGGCACAGGCCTCCAAGGATAAGACCCCTGTGGAAGTGGAAATGAAGAAGTGGACCTTTGAGGAAATCTGCGCTATGGACTTCCGTGTGGTGTTCAATGCCAATTGCTACACCAAGGTTGGCGATCTTTACACCGACCTGCGTAAGACGCAGGAGGGTATGAAGTATCTGTATGACAACGGCCTGAATATGAAGGTCACCGGTATTATTCGCCCCAATGAGGACGCAAGCGCAAGCATGCTGTCCAGCACCATTGGCTACACCCATATGCTGACCGAGTATGTAATCGAGGAAGCAAAGGATTCTCCCGCCATTCTGGCTCAGCTGGCATCTCCCCATGCAGACATTTTCACCGGCCTGCCCTTCAAGGAGACGACCGGAAATCTGAGCAATGAGCAGAAGTATAATGCATTCTTCGACTATATCAATGAACTGAGTGACGCCGATAAGGCCCAGACCTATATCAAAATCAAGAGCATCCCCTCCGCAGAACAAATGCAAGGTATGCTTGCTCAGGCAATGCAGGGATATCCCACAGTGGAGGCGCAAAAGGCAGTGCTTTTGCAGGTTTTGGTGAGCCAGACCGGCATGAGCGAGGAAGAAATGAAGGGCTACATGGAGAACATGAAGGAAGAGGATGTTACCGAAATGTTCACCCAGATCATCACCCAACAGGTGAAGATGCAGTATGCCGCGCAGGTCAAGGCTCAGATGTCCCAGATCCCCATGGAGCAGTTGGTCGCAGCCTTGGCTATGGAAAGCGCCAACTATACCTTGGAGCAGTGCGCCCAGTATTATGACGAGATTTTGGAATTCTCTGAGTCCAGCTATGAGGATAATTTGCTGAAATTGGGCTATCTGGATCTGGAATCTCCCGCATCTGTGAACCTGTATGCAACAACCTTCGAAAGCAAGGATGTCATCGAGGAAGTCATTGCTGAGTACAACAAGGATAAGGATGAGGTCAACAAGATTCAGTACACCGACTATATCGGCCTGATGATGAGCTCCATTACCACCATCATCAATGCCATCACCTATGTGCTGATTGCGTTTGTGGCTGTATCTTTGATCGTGTCTTCCATCATGATCGGTGTCATCACCCTGATCTCCGTGCAGGAACGCACCAAGGAAATCGGCGTGCTCCGTGCCATCGGTGCATCCAAGCGAAATGTTTCCAGTATGTTCAATGCGGAAACGGTGATGATCGGCTTTGCCTCCGGCACCATCGGTGTGGTGGTGACATGGCTGCTGTGTATCCCCATCAATGCCATTTTGTTCTACCTGACCGGACTGGGCAATCTGAAAGCATTCCTGCCTTGGCAGGTGGCGGTGATTTTGATCGCTATCAGCGTCCTGCTGACAATGTTTGCAGGCATCATCCCGTCCCGCAGTGCCGCAAAGAAAGACCCCGTTGTGGCTTTGAGAACGGAATAATTTTAACGCCCGAACCCATTGCGGTGAAGTGATAAAATAATGGTAGACACGAAAGTGCCTACCATTATTTTTATGCTATTATAGGGTTGGAGGTGGAATTATGGCAGGAAAATATACTATACGAAGTAAAGAAGAAAAGTTAGCCATTGTAAAACGAAATTTGG
>JAZORJ010000161.1:0-9487 GCA_045656525.1 Faecousia sp.
CCAAGGCGCAGTACGGCATAGCCGTTATCATAATTCTGATATACCACGGCCCCGATCGGGCCCTGCATAATTTCCAATTCCAGTTCGGCCACGCCGTCACCCCCTTTGTATAGGACCTTTTTATAGTTTACAATATTTTTCGTCGCTTGAAAAGGTTTTTGTTGCCTTTTTTTAGAGAAAGGGGAAAAGTGTGCATACTAGTAAAAATAAACGCAGAAAATGCAAGGCCACTCACAAAAATGCTATTGATTTTCTGTTGCTTTCCGCTATAATAAGTAACATAGAGTGGGAGAATCGGATTTTTTAAGGAGTGACAGTCGGTGAAAGAGTTGACCTTGCTCACATGGCTGACCCAGCTGGGACTTTCCGTGGCGGTGCCGCCGGTGCTGTTTATCCTGCTGGCCGTATGGCTCAGGGACAGCCAAGGCTGGGGCGCATGGGTGATCTGGGTTGGAATCATTCTGGGCCTTTACTGTGCCGTTAATGGCTTGCTCGCTTCTTTGAGAACACTGAAAAGATTCACGGAATCCAAGAAAAAGGATCCCCCTCAGGCTTTTAACGAACATACTTGATTTGGAGGAATTATGGACCACAGAAAAACCGTTTTAAAGGAAACCTTTGCCGTTGCTGTGGGAGAATTGGTGTGTTCTGCTTTGATGGTAGGTGTTTTTGCCGCGCTGGGATATTTTCAGATGAATGTCCTGTGGGGAGCGCTTGCCGGAAGTGTCGTGATGATTGCAAACTATTTCTTCATGGCGATTACCGTAAATCTTGCGGCAGATCGGGCAGAAAAGGGCGAGGTAACACAGGCAAAGAAAATGGTACAGCTCTCCTCTACTGTACGCTTGATCGTCATGGGTGTGGCATTGGTTGTTGGCATTAAGTTGGGCGCGAATGTCATTGCGCTGGCGTTGCCGCTGGCATTTTTGCGTCCCGTTTTAATGGTGACGGAATTTTTTAGAAAGAAGGGGTAGTGATGGAGGGAATTGAAGTAAAAGGCCCGCAGGACCTATTCTATATCGGACCGATCGCAATCACAGAAACCATCGTATCCCTGATCGTTGTCATGGCAGTGCTGTTAACTGCCGGTATCCTGTTGGGAAGAAATCTGCAAAAGCGCCCGGGCAAGCTCCAAGTTTTAACGGAAAAGGGCGTCGGCATGCTGATGAACTTGGTTCGGGGCACGATGGGCGAGCACAATATGCACTGGGTGCCCTTTATCGGTACGATTTTCCTGTCGTCCATCTTAGGCAGCTTTATCGGCCTGACCGGCTTTTTGCGGTCTACCACAGCGGATCTTGCAGTTGTTCTGACTTGGTCCGTGATGACCAGTGTGATCATTTGGTATCACTCCATTAAGCGTAAAGGTTTCTTGGGTTGGCTGAAAGGCTTTACAGAACCCACCCCGGTGATGACACCAATGAATATCGTTTCCGAAATTGCCCAGCCGGTGGCCATGGCCTTCCGTCATTTCGGCAATGTAGCCGGCGGCAGTATCATCACCATGATTATCTATACGGCACTTGCCGCGGCATCTTCCGCACTCATCAATCTGCTTGCCGCGACTTGGGTAATGCCGGCAATTTTGGCTGTGTTGGGTGTGCTGCTTCTGATTCGTGGCATTTCCAAGAAAAAAGCAGCAGCGAAGATATTCGGCGTTGTCCTGATGGTGCTTGGCGCTTTGGGCGTGGCAACCAACCTGAATCTTTTGGGCGGTATTGAAATTCCAATTCTGCAAATCGGTATTCCCGCAGCGCTGAGTGTTTATTTTGACCTGTTTTCCGGATTTGTTCAGGCATTTGTGTTTAGTCTTTTAAGCATGGTCTATATTGCAGGTGCCTGTCCGCCCCCGGAAGAAGATAATACGAATGAAACAAAATAAAAATTTTGGAGGAATTTATTATGAATGAAGCATTGATGATTGCAGCAAAAGCAATTGGCGCAGGCCTGTGTATGGGTATCGGCGCTATCGGCCCCGCTATCGGTGAAGGTAATGCCGTTGGCAAGGCTCTGGAAGGTATGGCCCGTCAGCCGGAATCCGCAGGCGACCTGCGTACCAACATGATTCTGGGCTGTGCAATTACCGAAACAACCGGTATTTACTCTCTGGTTATTGCTCTGCTGATCCTGTTTGCACTGTAAGCAATCTTTTCTGAAAAACATCGGAAAGGAGTTGTTTGCGTGGGACCGGGAGAATTTTTGAATATTAACTTTTTCACTGCGTTGTTCACTCTGGTCAACACCGTGGTTCTGTTTCTGGTGCTGAAAAAGTTTCTTTTCAAGCCGGTGATGCAAATGATCACCGATCGCCAGAAAGAAATCGACGATATGTACGATGCTGCGGATTCTGCAAAGAGCGAAGCACAGGCATTGGAAGCTGAGTACAAGGAAAAGCTTTCTCAGGCGGCAATCACCGGTGAGCGCATGGTCAAAGAAGCGGTTGCCCGGGGTCAGAGCCGTGAGGAAGAGATCATCCGTCAGGCAAATGCGGAGGCTTCCGCCATCATGGCCAAGGCTTCTGCGGACATCGCGCTGGAAAAGAAAAAGGCACTGAATGATGCCAAGGATGAGATTTCCGGCATCGCTATGGCGATTGCGGAAAAAGTGGTGGGCCGGGAGCTGACCGGTGCGGATCATTCCGATCTGGTGGACGGCTTCATCAATCGATTGGGTGACGACGCATGACAGAAGTAGGAAGCGTTTACGGCGGCGCCCTGTACGATCTTGCCGCGGAGGACGGAGCAACATCCGAGATTTTGAAGCAATTGCAGGTGCTTTCTGAGAGCTTTTCTCAGGAGCCGGCATTTCTCAAACTCCTCAGCACCCATTCTCTGGCAAAAAAAGAACGATGCAAGATTATTGACGAGGGTTTTGCGGGAAAGGTGCATCCCTATGTGGTGAATTTCTTGAAGATCCTCACAGAAAAGGGCTATGTGCGCCATTTTTCTCATTGCTGCGACGCCTATCGGGTGCGCTATAATCAGGCCAACAACATCCTGCCGGTGACGGCAGTGACAGCGGTGGCTCTGAGTGAGAACCAAAGTCTCCGTCTGCAAGCAAAATTGCAGGAGCAGACCGGAAAAACCATTGCATTGACCAACCGGGTAGACCCGGGTGTTCTGGGCGGTGTTCGCCTGGACTTTGACGGCAAATGTGTGGATGATACCCTGACCCATCGGTTGGACAGCATCCGCAATATGCTAAATCATACCGTACTCTGATGGTAGAAAGCAGGAACAGTATGGAATTAAGACCTGAAGAAATCACGAAAATCATTCGTGCACAAATTAAAAATTACGAAAATGCGCTGGAAGAGAGCGAGACCGGCGTTGTCATCCTGGTGGGTGACGGCATTGCCAAGGTCTCCGGCCTGAACAACTGTATGGCCGGCGAGTTGCTGGAATTCCCCAACGGTGAATTTGGTATGGCGCAGAACCTGGAAGAAGATACGGTTTCCGTAGTCGTTCTGGGTGCTGACGGCGGCATCAAGGAAGGCGACACCGTCAAGCGCACCGGCAAGGTGGTCTCTGTCCCCGTGGGCAAGGATCTGATCGGCCGCGTTGTGAACGCCTTGGGCGAGCCTATTGACGGCAAGGGAAGCATTGAAGCCGAAGCCTATCGGCCCATTGAAATGCCTGCTCCCGGTATTATTGACCGCCAGCACGTCAGCCGCCCCTTGCAGACCGGTATCAAGGCTATCGACTCCATGATCCCCATCGGCCGGGGTCAGCGTGAGCTGATCATCGGTGACCGCCAGACCGGCAAGACCACCATCGCAACCGATACCATTCTGAACCAGAAGGGTAAGAATGTGATCTGTATCTATGTGGCCATCGGTCAGAAGCGTTCCACCGTTGCACAGGTGGTGGAAAATCTCACCGCCGGCGGCGCAATGGACTACACCATCGTAGTTTCCGCAACCGCCTCCGAGCTGGCACCTATGCAGTATATTGCGCCCTACACAGGCTGTACCATGGGCGAGCACTTTATGCATCAAGGTAAGGATGTGCTGGTCATTTATGATGACCTGAGTAAGCACGCTGTGGCCTACCGTGCCATTTCCTTGCTGATTCGCCGTCCCCCCGGACGGGAAGCTTACCCCGGTGACGTTTTCTATCTCCACTCCCGTTTGTTGGAGCGGGCGGCTCAGCTGTCTGATAAGCTGGGCGGCGGCAGTTTGACAGCTCTGCCCATTATCGAGACCCAAGCGGGCGACGTTTCCGCTTACATTCCCACCAACGTTATCTCTATTACCGACGGTCAGATTTTCTTGGAGTCCGAGCTGTTCAACTCCGGCATCATGCCTGCGGTAAACCCCGGTATTTCCGTGTCCCGTGTTGGTGGTGACGCTCAGATCAAGGCCATGAAAAAAGTGTCCGGCAGTCTGAAACTGCTGTACTCTCAGTACCGGGAATTGCAGAGCTTTGCTCAGTTCGGTTCTGATCTGGATGCGGACACCAAGGACAGACTTTCCTTGGGCGAACGAATCGTGGCAGTGCTGAAACAGAAAAATAACTCCCCCGCAGAGGTTGCCCATCAGGTATGCATTTTGTATGCAGTTACCAAGGGATATCTGAAAGATATCGATGTGGCCGATGTGCCGGAGTTTGAGTTGCGTCTGCAAGAGTTTATGGATAACCGGTACGGTGCTGTGCTGGATGCCATCCGTGCAACCGGCAAGCTGGAAGCCGACACCGAAGAAATGCTGAAAACAGCATTGACAGAGCTTGTAAAGGACTTTACAGCAGGAAACTAAGAAAGGAGGGAGCTTATGGCAACCATCTCTACCAAGGAGATCAAAAACCGCATCCGCAGTATGGAATCCACCAAGCAGATCACCCGAGCCATGGAGATGGTGGCGGCATCCAAGCTGCGCCATGCCCAGACTCAAATGTCTGCCTCCCGTCCTTACTTTGAGATTCTTTTGGATACCATTCAGGACATCGTCAATTCCGGAAGCGGCGTATCCTCCCCTTATCTGACCCAGCGGCCGGTGAAGCGCACCGCTTATGTGGTAATTGCCGGTGTCCGTGGTCTGGCCGGCGGATATAACAGCAACCTGCTGAAAATGGCTTGGGAAGCCATGACAGGCCGGGATGCAGTGGTCCTGCCCATCGGCAAAAAAGCTGCGGACTTTTTCAAGACCAGACAGATCCCTGTGATCACAGATCAGGGCCGGGAAGCTGCTGCGGTTTCCGTGGGTGACTGCTTCTCTATGGCAAAGCAGCTTTGCAAAGCCTACCGCAAAGGGGAATTTGACGAGATTATCATTGTCTACACTAATTTTGCTTCCGTACTTTCCCAGACACCCCAAATGCTTCCGCTTCTGCCCTTGATTCCCGAAAAAACCGAGAAGGCAGCAGGTGAAATGCTCTACGAGCCGGATTGTGAAACCGTTTTGGAAGCCATCATTCCGGAATATCTGGGCGGTGTTTTGTATGGTGCCTTGTGCGAAAGCCGTGCATCCGAACAGGCCGCCAGAAGAACGGCCATGAATGCGGCAACACAGAATGCCGAAGAAATGATCGCTGACCTGAGCCTGAAATTCAATCAGGCCCGTCAAGCAGCCATCACGCAGGAAATTACGGAGATCGTTGCTGGTTCCCAGTAACATTCCAGTTAAAGGAGTTGAAATCCAATGGCTAACAATCGTGGAACTGTGGTCCAGATCATGGGCCCTGTTCTGGATATTCGATTTGAAGAGGGACAGCTGCCCCAGCTGCTCAATGCGATCACCGTGCCTAACGGTGAGAACCAAGTGGTGGCAGAGGTTGCACAGCACATCGGTGACAATGTGGTGCGCTGCATCGCCATGTCCTCTACCGACGGTATGCAGCGTGGCGCAGAAGCCATCGATACCGGTGCGCCCATTACGGTCCCCGTGGGCGAAGATTGCTTGGGCAGAGTGTTCAATCTGCTGGGCCAGCCCATTGACGAAAAAGAAGCCGTTGCCGGTGCAGAGCAATGGCCCATTCATCGTCCCGCTCCCGCTTATGAGGAGCAGGTTCCTGCCACCGAAATCTTGGAGACCGGCATCAAGGTCGTCGACCTGATCTGCCCCTATGCCAAGGGCGGCAAGATCGGTCTGTTCGGCGGCGCAGGTGTTGGCAAGACGGTTCTGATTCAGGAGCTGATTTATAACATCGCCACCGCACATAACGGCTACTCCGTGTTCACCGGTGTTGGCGAGCGTACCCGTGAGGGTAACGACCTGTATAATGAAATGACCGAATCCGGCGTTATCAACAAGACCGCCATGGTCTTCGGTCAGATGAACGAGCCCCCCGGAGCCCGTATGCGCGTCGGCCTCAGCGGTCTGACGATGGCGGAATACTTCCGGGATGTGAAGCATCAGGACGTGCTGCTGTTTATCGACAACATTTTCCGTTTCACTCAGGCGGGCTCTGAGGTTTCCGCACTGTTGGGCCGTATGCCCTCTGCCGTTGGCTATCAGCCCACGCTGGCAACAGAAATGGGTGCCTTGCAGGAGCGTATTACCTCTACTAAGAACGGTTCTATCACCTCTGTGCAGGCGGTTTATGTCCCTGCGGACGACTACACTGACCCGGCACCTGCCACCACCTTCGCCCACTTGGATGCAACCACCGCTTTGGACCGTGGTATCGCATCTCTGGGTATTTATCCCGCAGTTGACCCCCTGAATTCCAGCTCCCGGATCCTGTCTGCGGATATCGTGGGTCAGGAGCATTACCAGACTGCCCGTGATGTACAGCAGATGCTGCAGCGGTACAAGGAATTGCAGGACATCATCGCCATTATGGGTATGGACGAGCTGAGCGATGAGGACAAGCTCACCGTTAACCGCGCCCGTAAGGTGCAGCGTTTCCTGTCCCAGCCCTTCTCCGTTGCGGAGCAGTTTACAGGCATGGAAGGCAAGTACGTGCCCTTGAAGGAGACCATCCGCGGCTTCCGGGAGATCATCGACGGCAAGCACGACGAGATCCCCGAATCCTGCTTCCTCTTTGCCGGCACCATTGATGATGTGGTGGCAAAATTCCGGGGCGGTGATCAGAAATGACACCCTTTTCTTTGAAAATCGTCACCCCTGACGGCATCCGTTTTGACGGACAGGCAGAGGAATTGATCGTACGCACCACCACCGGCGATTTGGGCATTTTGGCCGGACACATGAACTGTGTCGCACCTTTGGGTATGGGCCGAGCAACGGTCATGACCGATGGCGTGAAGCGGTATGCTGCCTGCATTGGCGGTATGGTGTCTGTGGTGGACGGCGTGGTTTCTCTGGTCCCCACTACCTTTGAGTGGGCAGAGAATATCGATGTAGCCCGTGCGGAGCGTTCTTTGGAACGGGCGCAGTTGGTGCTGAACAACAAAACTTCCACGGATACGGATCTGATAATGGCCAAGGCGCGTCTGCGCCGGGCACTGATCCGTAAGGATGTAGGAACAACCAAATAAAAATACAGCGTAGGAAAACGAGGATGTTTCCTACGCTGTTTTTATGTCATTTTTTATTCATGTGCGTTATACTATAAGAATTTCGATATTCTGATGGGGTCTTACCTGTATGATATTTGAAAAATTTAAGGAATTTATTAAAGTCTCCAAATTCAAGGGAAGCACCGATTTCCTTAACGGACCAGTTGGTGTTCAACAAAAGACTTTTGGCCTTTTCAACAATCAAATCCGTGATGAGCTGTTTCAAATTTTTACCGTATTCTTTTTTGATAAGGCGGGATAAATGGTCGACACTGTAACAGAAATTCTTTGCAATGTCAGTGGCTTTGAGAGAAGGAGATGCGTTGATTCTTGTCCATTCAAAGATATCCTTTACAAGTTTCCGGGATTTTTCATCACTGGTGTCTTGTACATTGTTGATTAAGAATTGTGTGAGCAGCAATTCCGGCATAACAGGTGAAGAATTCTCTTTGCGGGAGAAGTGGAGCATTTCTTTGAAAATGTAATCTTGGTTTACGCCCGAAAATAGCCATTTCCCATTGGTGAGGGATTCCAGATCTTTTGCGAAAAAGTGAACCCAGTAAAATGATGTTTTTCCAGTGCTGTCCTTGTACCCTTTGTGGTTCACATCTGGTTTTAAGATGATCATATCACCGGTTTTAAGCGCATATGAAACACCGTTTTCTTCGAGATACACCGTTCCAAACCAAAGCAAAAATAACAATACTAACGACTAATAATGCGGAAACTGTAATAAACGTTATTTTAACAAGTCTATTTTTCAAAATATCACCATCTTTTATTCATTATACAATACTTTTGTTTGTATTTCAATTCTTCGCCACAGATATATTTTTTCGTGAGAGTTCAAATCTAACTTGAGAAAATATCTTTTTTGTAGCCCTTTGATGGTGGGGGAGGACGGATTCGCTCGCCTGCGGGCGAGCCACGGCGGTTGCGACATGCCACCGGCATGTCGCTAAGAGCTGCCTTTCGAATCCGTCCCCCGAATACCCATACGCAGAAAAGAGACACACCGAAAGGTGTGTCTCTTTTCTGGTGGGGGAGGACGGATTCGAACCATCGAAGCGATACGCAGCAGATTTACAGTCTGTCCCCTTTGGCCACTCGGGAACTCCCCCAAATATTCATTTGTTTCCGTTTGAGACCATGCTCTGGTTGGAGCCGGTAGACGGACTCGAACCCCCGACCTGCTGATTACAAATCAGCTGCTCTACCAACTGAGCTATACCGGCGGCTCAAACAGAACATGCTCATTATAGCGATATCACAGCTATTTGTCAAGCATTTTTTTCGTTTTTTTGCGAAAAAACGGGGAGGATTCCTTGCTGGATGAAATACAGATATCCCTTCCTGTTTTTCCGCTTGTGAAATGATAGCGCTTGTGCTATGATAAGCAAAAAGGAGATATTTACTATGACGAAAAAACTACGCATTGTCTATATTATTTCATTCTTTACCGTATTGTTGGCTGAAATCCTGATTGCTTTGTATGTCCATGACAGGTTTATCCGTCCCTACTTTGGAGATGTACTGATTACGGTGTTGATCTGCTGTTTTGTGCGAATGTTTCTGCCCACTAAGCTCCGGGGCCTTCCGATTTATGTCTTTTTGTTTGCCACCGCAGTGGAAATCGGACAGTATTTTAACTATGTAGAGCTGCTGGGGCTGGGAGATATCCAATTTTTCCGCACATGGATGGGGACATCCTTCTCTTTTTACGATATCGTTTGCTATGGTGCAGGCTGTGTCATATTTTTTGGAATGGAGCAACTTCTACATAGGGCATTCAAAATAAAATAAGGTAACCGCCCTGCCAAACGGCAGGGCCATTTCTTTTGCGCTCGAACAAGTCACTATAATTGGTTTTATTAGCCAAAGATGGCGAAAATTACCGTTAATTTTTGTGATTTTCCTTTGACATATTTATTTGTATTTGTTAAAATGTTACTGTATGGAGGTATTGTGATGAGCAATGCAAGCAAACTTCCCCTGAGTTATAAGGGTCGCCCTCTGATGCGTAAGG
>JAZORJ010000162.1:0-11705 GCA_045656525.1 Faecousia sp.
TGAGCATATTCAGGGAAAGCTGCCCATGGTGTTTCACATGGGCGATCTGCGCTATGATTATTCTCACCCGTCCCGTCTGCGGAATGTTTTGAAGCAGTTCCCCAGATTGCAGGTTGTCGCCGCCCATTTTGGCGGCTATCAGATGAAGGAAATCGCCCGGGAAGTTCTGTCGGACACGGATTGTCTGTTTGATACATCCAGCTCCTTGATGTTTATGCAGCCGGAGGAGGCGGTGGAGTATATCCGTCACTATGGTGCGGAGCGTTTTGTGTATGGCAGCGACTTTCCTATGTGGGACCCAGAGGTTGAATTACAGCGCTTTTTGCAATTGCCTCTGACGGATGATGAGAAAGAGCAGATCGCTTGGAAAACAGGTGCTGCGCTCCTTGGAATATAATTTTAGAGCCTGCTGCGATTGCAGCAGGCTCGTTTTGTTATTTACCGACCTTTACACGCCAGCCCATTTCATCGGGCAGCTTGCCGGTTTGAATACCGGTGATGGTATCGTAGAGCTTCAAGCTCAGAGGGCCGGTCTGGCCGTCCTGAATGCTCATGACATCGTCCTGATAGCGGAGTTTGCCAACAGGGGAGATGACGGCAGCTGTACCTGTGCCGAAGCACTCTTCCAAAGTGCCGTCTTTCTGTGCCTGCAACAGCTCGTCCACGGAAATCTTCCGTTCTTCCACTTCATAGCCCCACTTCTTGCACAGCTGGATGACGGAATTCCGGGTGATACCGGGGAGAATGGAGCCGCTCAGGGCAGGAGTGACAACCTTGCCAGCGATTTTGAAGAAAATGTTCATAGCGCCAACTTCTTCAATATACTTGCGATCCACGCCGTCAAGCCACAGGACCTGCGAGTATCCTGCGTCGTGCGCCTTCTTCTGTGCGATCAGGCTGGCTGCATAGTTACCACCGGTCTTGGCAAAGCCGATACCGCCACGAACAGCACGGACAAACTCGTCCTCGATCCAAATACCCACGGGAGCCAGACCACTTTCGTAGTAAGCGCCACTGGGGGACAGAATGATCATAAACAGGTAGGTCTTGGAGGGTGCAACGCCCAAAAATTCATCGGTAGCGATGATAAAGGGTCGGATGTACAGGGATGTTCCGGGATCGGAAGGAATCCAATCGCGGTCCACATCTACCACAGTGCTGACTGCCTGCACGAAATCCTCAACGGGAATCTGAGGAATTACCAGACGATCGTTGGTAGCGTTGGTACGCTTGGCGTTCATGTCCGGACGGAACAGATACACGCCACCGTCGGGATTTTTGTAGGCTTTCAGACCCTCAAACATTTCCTGACCGTAATGGTAGACCATGGCGGCAGGGGAGAGGCTGATGTTGTGGAAGGGTTCTACACGGGGATCGTGCCAACCCTTGCCTTCGGTGTAGTTCATTACGAACATGTGATCCGTAAAGATCTTACCAAATCCAAGCTTTTGACCTGCAACAGGCTTTTCCTTGGGCTCGGTTGTTCTTGTGATTTTAATGTCCAGCATAAGGAATCTCCTTTATTCGTAATCAAAACCGGCCTGCAAAGCCTGACAGTTCTGCTCGATCAATGCGGCTTTTTTGGCGGGGATGAATTTTTCGAAGGTAGCCTGATTGTTCTCAAAGGAAACGACACCGGTTTCCTTGATGAGCTTACCCATCAGAACCATGTTGGCAAGGGTAGTAAAACCGGCTTCCTTGGCCATGGCGGATGCAGGAACATAGTATACATCCACATCGGTACGAGTGACCTTCTCGGAGATCAAGGTGGAGTCTACAATGATCTTGCCGCCGGGCACCACCGTATCCATATACTTGGTAAGGCTGGGCAGGTTCATAGCGACCAACACATCTGGGTTGGTGATAATCGGACTGCCAACGGGGGCATCGGAAAGAATGATGCTGCAATTGGCGGTGCCGCCACGCATTTCCGGACCATAGGAGGGCAGCCAAGAAACATTTTGGTCTTCCACAAGACCCTTGTAGGCGAGGAATTTACCGGCAAACAAAATACCTTGGCCACCGAAGCCGGCGATCAAAATTTGTGTGGTTTTCATTCCTGACCCTCCTTTGCGGCACTGCGGTCCTTGTAAACGCCGATGGGATAGTAGGGGAGCATATCGCTTTCCACCCATTCCAGAGCCTTTTGAGGTGTCATGCCCCAGTTGGTGGGACAAGCAGACACAACCTCAACCAGAGAGAAGCCCTTTCCGGCAATCTGGTTCTCAAATGCCTTTTTGATGGCTTTCTTGGCGTTCTTAACATTCTTAACATTGTTCACGGCAACACGGGCAATATACTCGGGGCCTTCCAAAGTTGCCAGCATTTCGCTGACACGAATGGGCCAGCCACAGTGCTTCACATCACGGCCGTAAGGAGAGGTCTGAGTGACCTGACCGGGAAGGCTGGTGGGAGCCATCTGACCGCCGGTCATGCCGTAGATGGCATTGTTGACGAAGATGATGGTGATGTTCTCGTTTCTTGCTGCGCTGTGGACGGTTTCGGCCATGCCGATGGAGGCCAAGTCACCATCGCCCTGATAGGTGAAGACCACATTTTCAGGACGGCAGCGCTTAATGCCGGTAGCAACAGCGGGAGCACGGCCGTGGGCGGCTTCGATCATGTCGCATGCAAAATAATCGTAGGCCATGACAGCACAGCCAACAGGTGCGACACCGATGGCTTTGCCCTCAATACCCAGCTCGTCCAGCACCTCGGTTACAAGCCGGTGGATAATGCCGTGGGGACAGCCGGGGCAGTAATGGAGCACTGCATCTGTCAGTGCCTTGGGTTTTTCAAATACAACTGCCATATCAGTAAACTCCTTTCGTTGCGTTTTTGATGGATTCCAGAACCTGATCGGGACTGGGGATCATGCCGCCGGTGCGGTTGCACAGACCAACAGGCTTTTTGCACTGGGTAGCCAGCTTGATGTCCTCGATCATCTGTCCCATATTCAGCTCCACGCTGATGAAGCCCTTGACCTTATCAGCGGCAGCCAAAAGAGGCTTGGTGGGGAAGGGCCACAAGGTGATGGGACGGATCAGGCCCACCTTGATGCCTTCGGCGCGGGCAGCAACAACTGCGTTTTTAGCCACACGGGATGCAATACCGAAGGCGACAACACAGTACTCCGCATCTTCCATCATGTACTCTTCCCACATGGGTTCGTTTTCTTCCACGATCTTGTAACGCTCATAACGCTCGAAGTTCTTGATTTCCAGTTCTTCGGGTTTCAGGTACAGAGAGTTGACGATATTGTGCTTACGCTCGCAGTTGGTACCGGTGAGAGCCCAAGGCTTGTCGTAGTTTTCGATTTCAGCATCCTCAAAGGAGATGGGTTCCATCATCTGACCGATGGTGCCGTCAGCCAGAATCATGGCGGTCATCAGGTACTTATCCGCCAGATTAAAGCCCTTGATGGTCAGACTGGCCATTTCCTGAACAGATGCAGGAGCAAGGACGATCATGTGATAGTCGCCGTGACCGCCGCCTTTGGTAGCTTGGAAATAGTCGGACTGGGAAGGCTGAATACCGCCCAAGCCGGGGCCACCACGCTGAACATTGACGACGAAAGCGGGGACATCAGAACCGGCAATGTAGCTCAGACCCTCAGTTTTCAAAGAGATTCCGGGGCTGGAGGAGGAGGTCATCACGCGCATACCGGCAGCAGCGGCTCCGTAAACCATGTTGATGGATGCGATTTCACTTTCCGCTTGCAGGAAAACACCGCCGATTTTGGGCATTTTCTTGGCCATGTAAGCGGCAATTTCCGTTTGGGGTGTGATGGGGTATCCGAAGTAATGGCGGCAGCCGGCACGGATGGCGGCTTCTGCGATGGCTTCATTGCCCTTCATCAGAACTTTCTGTTCCATAATTTACCTCCTTACTTCTCCACAGTGATGATACAGTCAGGGCACATGGTGGCGCAGAAGGCGCAGCCGATGCACTTTTCCTGATCCGTCATTACAGCGGGGGAATAGCCTTTCTTATTGATCGTATCGGTGGCGATAGCCAGGATACCCTTGGGGCAGGCGTTGACACACAGGCCACAGCCCTTGCACAAGTCGGTTTTGAATGTAACTTTTGCCATTGGGATTCCTCCTTTAAAGAATCTTTATCCCCACAGGGGCCGATTTGTCGGCTTCTGAGGTGGTAAATCAAAGTATTTTTCCTGCAAGCGCAGGGGAAAAACGCCGTCCATTTGGACTGCGACATCTTCCTTGGCTGTGGTCATCCACAGAGGGAGACCGGAAAGGTCGCACAGCTTTTGGATATACTCGTCAGAGTCCAGAATGGTCTGAGGTGTTGTCAGATCACCCAAGTGGGAGTTGTTGACGATGCAAGTGAACTTCATGCCGCAGGCGGCTTCAATTTCCCACATCACTTCCAGCGCATCCTCCGGGGTTTTGGTCAGGGGCCGATAGCAGTTGGCCACAAAAACCATGCGGTAATTGTTCTCTGCCAGAATTGCCGGTGTATATCTGCCAAGGGCGTATGCGCCCCGGTCGTCACCGCCAATGTCCATGATGGCATAGATGCTCTTGTCCTCCACCAGACGGTAGGCTTCTGCCGGCAGAGCAGGCAAGTCCACATTAGTGTTGGCGAACTGGGGGCTGATCAGCTCCACACCTGCCGCATCCAGAGTAGCCGCGCTGTCCTTTGTGCGGAAATAGGGATTGACAATATCCAGATCACCGATGCAAACCTTTTTGCCCTCTTTGGCAAGGTGAAGTGCGTAATTTACAGCGATATTGGTCTTACCGGAGCCGTAATGTCCGGCAAACAGGGTAACGCGTTTGTGTTCCATCATTATAATTGCTTTCTGATAATTTTTCCACTGGTAGTTTTGGGTAAGGACTCCCGGAATTCCACAATTCGGGGATACTTATAAGGAGCGGTACGCTTCTTGACATAGTCCTGAATTTCTTTCTTCAACGCATCCGTTCCCTCAGTGCCCTTTACGAGTACGATGCTTGCCTTAACCACCTGTCCCCGGACTTCGTCGGGAGCGGCAGAGACACCGCATTCCAAAACATAGGGAAGCTCCATAATGGTGCTTTCGATTTCAAAGGGTCCGATCCGGTAGCCGGAGGACTTGATCACATCATCTGCACGGCCAACATACCAGAAGTAACCATCCTCATCACGCCATGCAAGGTCGCCGGTGTGGTAGAAGCCGTCACGCCAGGTCTCTGCTGTGACTTCGGGGTTGCCCTCGTAGGCGTAGGCAAGACCGCAGGGGAGACCATCACGAATATTGATACAGATCTCACCGGTGTCGCCGGTGTCCACCTCTTTGCTGTCGGAATCCAGCAGATGCACATCATACAGGGGCACGGGCTTGCCCATGGAACCCAGTTTGTGGCTGCTGCCGTTAATGTTACCGATGATCAGGGTGCTTTCGGACTGGCCGAAGCCTTCCATGATGCTCAGGCCGGTTGCTTTCTGGAATTGCCGGTAAACCTCGGGATTCAAGGCTTCGCCTGCGGTGGATGCGTGAACAATGGAGCTAAGGTCAAAGCGGCTCAGATCCTGCTTAGCCAGCATGCGGTACATGGTAGGCGGTGCGCAGAACGTGGTAATACCGTACTTGGCAAAGAGTGGCAGAATTTTCTCTGCGTCAAAGCGGTCAAAGTCGTAGACAAAGATTGCCGCTTCACACAGCCATTGGCCATAAAGCTTGCCCCACATGGACTTGGCCCATCCGGTGTCGGAAATGGTCAAATGCAGGCCGTCAGGATCCACACGGTGCCAATACTTTGCGGTGATAAAATGGCCAAGAGGATACTTGTGATTGTGTGCTGCCAGCTTGGGATAACCGGATGTACCGGATGTAAAGAACATAAGCAGGGGGTCGTCGCCGCAGGGGGCATCCTCGGTTCGGGGGAAACGACTGCTGAACATGGCACATTCCTCGTCGAAGTTGTGCCAACCGTCCCGCTTGCCGCCAACAAGGATTTTAATTTCCAGTCCGGGGCAGGTTGCGGCTGCTTCGTCCACAGAATCCGCCACTTGGCCGTCTGCCGTACAAAGAATGGCCTTGACATTACCGGCTTCAAAACGATAAGCAAAGTCCTTAGTCAGCAGTTGGTTGGGAGCAGGGATGGCCACAGCGCCCAGCTTGTTAAGACCCAGAATAGCGAACCAATACTGGTAATGCCGTTTCAGCACCAGCATGACCCGGTCGCCACGCTGAATTCCCAGAGATTTGAAGAAGTTGGCCGCACGAGCGGATTCCTTCTGAATGTCCTTAAAGGTAAACCGGCGTTCCGTGCCATCTTCGGAAAGATGGAGCATAGCCAGCTTGTCGGGTTTTCTGGCGGCCAGTTCATCTATGACATCAAATGCAAAGTTAAACTTATCCGGATTTTTAAAGTTAATTTCAGTAAGAATACCGTTTTCTACGGTTGTATCAATAAAGTCATGATAGATACGGTCTGCCTTGTCCTGCGGTTGAACCAGCTGTGCAGGGGAGACCACAGTTGTATCGTATTCACCTTCACGAGCAGCCTGATTGCGCAGAACGATGGCGTAGAATGCGCAGTCCTCTCCGTCCACAGCCACCATGCCGTGAGGGGTAGCACTATTGTAGTAAATACAATCGCCGGGGTGGAGGATCTCCGTATGTCCGCCGATTTGGATGCGCATGTGACCACGGATAACAATATCACATTCCTGACCTTCGTGGGTGGTTAGGGGAATTTCCTCTGTCTCAGCACCGGGGCGGTAGGGAAGGTCCATGTACAGCGGCAGCGCAATACGGTTGCGGAAATCCGCAGCTAAGTTGAAGCCGACCATGTTGTGGGCTTCTTCAATCCGTTGACCCTGACCTTTTCTGGTCAGTGCATAGGAACGCAGCTTGGGGCTTCGACCTTCCAAAAGGTCACCCATGTCAACGCCAAAGCTCAGTGTACAGTGATACAAAAACGCTATACTCAAATCCCGATTGCCGGATTCGCAGGCAATGTATTCTTCAACGCTTAGACCGGTGCGCTCAGCCATTTGTGCGACAGTAAATCCTGTTACTTCACGCAGTTCCCGAATACGGGCGGCAACTTCCCGGTTTTTATTATCTACTCCGGTGATGATCTTTTCCATAAAGCACCTCACAAAATTGAGAAAACTCGTCCCAAAGAATAACTTTGAGACGAGTTTGTAAAACATACCCGCGGTACCACTCAAATTGCACCTGCCATTGCAGATGCCACTCATCAGACCCTGACGCGGTCAATTCGGGAAGGTTCTACCGGCAATTGCTTTCTTCCTTCCAGCTGATGGAGCGACAATCAACAAATCCCATCATGGCTTGCACCTACCGCCATTTCTCTTTGGATGGGAGCCTTGCTGAAACTCTCCGTCTTTGCCATTATTTCGACTGAAAAATCATATCACTCAGACTGGGAAAAGTCAAGAGATATCTGCACTTTTTACAGCTTGTTTCGTATGATTTTTCCGCTGATGGTTTTGGGTAACTCGTCTCGGAAAACAACGATACGGGGATACTTATAAGGAGCCGTGTGTTGCTTGACGTAATTCTGGATTTCCTTCTTCAATTCCTCCGTACCCGTAACGCCGGGGATCAGCACGATGCTGGCCTTAACCACCTGTCCCCGCACCTCATCCGGTGCGGCAGAAACACCGCATTCCAGCACATAAGGCAGCTCCATGATGGTGGACTCAATCTCGAAGGGTCCAATGCGGTAGCCGGAGGACTTGATGACATCATCCGCACGGCCCACATACCAGTAGTAACCGTCCTCATCACGCCATGCAAGATCGCCGGTGTGATACATACCGTCGTGCCAAACCTCCGCAGTTGCATCCGGATTGTTGTAGTATCCAAGGAACACACCGCAAGACGGAGCAGGATCGGTATGGATTACGATCTCGCCATTGACACCGTCCTCAACGGGGTTGCCGTTTGCATCCACAATGTCGATGCCGTAGCCGGGGATGGGTTTACCCATAGCGCCGGGTTTGATGGGATCGCCTACAAGGTTGGCAATGCCGAGGGTCATTTCGGTTTGACCGAAGCCCTCGTAGATCCGCAGCCCGGTTGCTTTTTCAAATTGGTAGAATACCTCTGGATTCAATGCTTCGCCTGCTGTTGTGGCATGATGGATGGAAGAAAGATCAAATTTACTCAGATCCTGCTTGATCAGCATGCGATACATAGTAGGCGGTGCGGAGAAGGGGGTAATGTTGTATTTCCCGAACATACCCAAGATCTTCTCCGCATCAAAACGGTCAAAGTCGTAGACAAACACCGCACTTTCGCAGAGCCACTGCCCGTAAAGCTTGCCCCAAAGGGCTTTGCCCCAGCCAGTCTCGGAGATGGTAAAGTGAACACCATCCCGCTCAACCATATGCCAGTATTTTGCGGTAACATAGTGGCCAAGGGCGTATTTGTAGCTGTGCATTGCGATCTTGGGATAGCCGGTGGTACCGGAGGTGAAGAGCATCAGCATAGGATCATCACCGCAGGGTGCGTCCTCTGTGCGGAGATAGCGACGGCTGTAAAGGCCGTATTCTTCGTCGAAGTCGTGCCACCCATCCTTCTGACCACCAACCAGAATCTTGGTCAGCTTCATACCGGAAACTTCCTCAGCAAGTTCAACCTGATTGGCAGTGTCCCCATCGGCTGTACAGAGAATTGCGCTGACGCCGCCGGCTTGGAAGCGATAGGTAAAGTCATGCTCCATAAGTTGGTTGGTTGCAGGAATTGCAATTGCACCCAGTTTGTGCAGGCCGAGAATAGCAAACCAGAACTGATAGTGCCGTTTCAGCACCACCATGACCCGGTCGCCACGCTTGATGCCCAGTGCCTTAAAGTAGTTTGCACACTGAGAAGATGCGTCCTTCATCTCCTTGAAGGTGAATTTCCGCTCCGTCAGGTCATTGGAAATATGGATCATCGCCAGCTTATCCGGATTCTTCCGGGCGATGGCGTCCACGGTATCGAATGCGAAGTTATAACGCTCGGTATTTGCATAGTTCAGACCGGTCATATGTCCATTGGCATCCTCAATACCCCAAACAAATTCGTTGCAAAGAAGTCTTTGGTCGGGATGAAGCTCCGGATCGGTGGATTTTACCGTGCGCTGAGGTGTGATTTTCAGGGCCTGATCCGTCTTGTCGCTGGCCATGATCATGGACAGGAAGACTGCGTCTTCGCCGTTAATTGCAATCATGCCGTGGGGCGTAGAGGATTTGTAGAAGATGCTGTCACCCTCGTTAAGCACCTCCTCGTGGTCACCGACACGGATTCGGACAGAGCCCTTGATCACAAGGTTGAATTCCTGACCATCGTGGGTTGTGGTGTGGATCGGCTCATCTTGAAGATCCTCGGAGTACTGATAGGTGACCCAGTAGGGAGTAGCAAGCTTTTGCCGGAACATGGGTGCCATATCCTGAATGGTGATGCCATCCTCGCTGGCAGTAACCAAGCCATTACCCCGACGTGTAACCGTATATCCGGAAAGCTTTGCACTGTGGCCTTCCAGAAGATCGGTGATCTCAACGCCTAAAACCTTTGCACATTTGTGCATAAAAGTAAAGGGAAGATCAACCGTGCCACTTTCATACTGCTTATACCGATCAATGGAGACCTCAGTGCCGCTTGCCATGGTCTCAATATTAATGCCTAAAATTTCACGCAGCTCGCGAATTCGCTGCGCAATCTCCAAAAGCTGGGTTGATGTCGTGTTTGACATATTACTACCTCCTGAAAAATAAGAAAACGCCCCAAGAAACGAATTTCTTGAGACGAGCAAAAACTACCCGCGGTACCACTCAAATTGCAGAAATATCTGCCACTTCGGGCTCTGACAAGCCCTATCCTTTAACGCAGGCATACGGGAGAGACCTACTGGAAAATCCGTTCAGCACTCCGGCTCAGAAGGGATGGGTCTTTGAAGAAAGAAATACCGATTCACACCAGCCATCGGCTCTCTGAAATTCCTTTGCTTCGACCGTCTTCGTCAAAGCCTTTTCTATGTTGACTGCATTCTAACATGTTTTCGAAGAAAAGTCAAATGTTTTTTTCTCAAAAACAAAAAGTATTTTTTAGACAAAAAAGTGTTGACAAATTTGTGCAAATATGCTTTAATATCGTCAATAATATTAACGACTGTGATGGAAAATCTGTTCCATTCATAAAGCTTCAGAGAGTCGGCGGTTGGTGTGAGCCGATGCGGTTGAATAGAACGGTCTGGTTCCGGAGTTGATCCTGTAAAAGTATCATCGAGTAATGGGATCCGTCAGCCCGCGTTAAGGGATAGGGCTTGTTAGAGTCTGAAGGGATTTCCTTTATGGAAATAATCAGGGTGGTACCGCGAATTTTTTCGTCCCTGAGGTCACAATGACCTCAGGGGCTTTTTACTTACACAAGGAGTGAATAACCATGATCAAAATCAGCGACATGACTATGAAACAGGCGGGTGAGGGATTTTCTCTTGCTTTCCGTGAGAAAATTGAACTAGCAAAACTGCTGGATAAGCTCGGTACATCTGTAATCGAGGTAGAGGGCCTGCACGGTTCTCGCTCGGATGTTTTGCTGATCAAGTCCATTGCCGCAGCGGTTAACGACAGCATTGTGTCCGCTCCTGTTGCGCTCAATAACGAGAGCGTTAGCGAAACTTGGAACGCCCTTTCTTTGGCAAAGCATTCCCGGTTACAGGTCTGCGCTCCGGTGAGCTCGGTACAAATGGAATATTTGTCCCATAAGAAGCCAGAGGCAATGCTTGCTGCGATCCGCGAGACAATTCAAGCCTGTGCAAGCCTGACAGACACAGAATTTGTTGCACAGGATGCAACCAGAAGCGAACCTGCATTCTTATATCAGGTTATTGCGGCTGCCATTGAAGCCGGTGCAAAGACTGTAACAGTTATGGATACGGCCGGAACCATGCTCCCGGAGGAGTTCTCCGCCTTTATTGCGAATTTGTATGCTTCTGTTCCGGCTTTGGAGTGTGTGACACTTGGTGTTGGATGCGCCAACGCTCTGGCTATGGCCGATAGCTGCGTGATTGCGGCCATCAAGGCAGGTGCCGGGGAAGTGAAGTGTGCCGCCTATCCCCAGGATTGTGCAGATATGACCAATGTTACCCGTGTTCTTGCCGCCAAAGGCGACGAGCTGGGTGCCAGCATAAATGTTAATGTGACAAAGCTGAGCCGCATTGTCGAGCAGATTCAGCGAATTTGTACAGATGATCGGAGCCAGTCTGCCCTGCGCAGCACCACGACGGAGGAAAATTCAGAGGTGTACTTGACTGTACATGATGATGCGGATGCTGTCAATGCTGCTGTGGAGCGTCTCGGATACGACCTTTCTCAGGAGGACAGGGTAAAGGTATACGAAGCATTCATGCAGTTTGCCCAGAAACGGGATAAGGTGAGCCTGCGTGAATTGGATGCGATTGTTGCATCTGCCGCTATGCAGGTACCTTCTGCATACAAGCTTGAAAACTATGTGATAACCTCCGGCAATACGGTTGCATCCACTGCACATATGAAGTTGTTGAAAAACGGAGCATCCATGGAGGGTGTATGCCTTGGTGACGGTCCTATCGACGCAGCATTTTCTGCCATTGAACAGATCACCGGCCGCCACTATGAATTGGATGATTTTCAGATTCAGTCCGTTACGGAAGGCCGGGAGGCCATGGGTCAGACTATTGTTAGACTTCGTTCCTCCGGAAAGC
>JAZORJ010000163.1:0-9467 GCA_045656525.1 Faecousia sp.
GTCAGGTCAGCTTCCAGCAGAACGTCGGTGATCTGCTTGGCCTGATCCTCGTTAAAGCCGTAGCCCTTGAAGGATTCTACGCAGAAGCGAACCAGCTTCTCGTAATTAACGTGATGGTACTGCATATTCGTGACCTCCCTAAATTATACGCCCCAGTAGCTTGCGAAGCCGCCGTCAACAGGCAGAACTGCACCGTTCACGAAAGAAGCAGCCTCGGAGCACAGGAAGATAACAGGACCGCACATTTCCACGGGATCGCCGTAACGGCCCATGGGAGTCTTGGCCAGAACACGCTCGCCACGGGCTGTTGCGGAGCCGTCTTCGTTGGTCAGCAGGTAACGGTTCTGGTTGGTCAGCAGGAAGCCGGGAGCGATAGCGTTGACGCGGATGTTGTTGCTGTAATTCTGGTTGAAGTGGGTAGCCATCCACTCGGTGAAGTTGTACACAGCAGCCTTTGCGCCGCAGTATGCAACGGTGTTGGTCAGGGGGTGGTAAGAGGACATGGAAGCGATGTTGATAACATTGCCGTAGCCCTGCTTAGCCAGCAGCTCACCGAAGACCATGGTGGTCAGCACAGCGCCGGTAACATTCAGGTCGAAGACCCACTTGAAAGCGTCCAGATCCAGGTGGAAGAAGTCCAGATCCTTGGAAATGGTAGCCTGGGGCTTGTTGCCGCCTGCGCCGTTGATCAGGATGTCGATCTTGCCGAAGTGGTTTACAACCACGTCACGAGCTGCTTCCAGGCTTGCACGGTCCAGAACGTTGACCTTGACAGCGATTGCCTCGCCGCCGTCGGCAATGATTTCGTCAGCGATTGCCTGCGCAGCCTCCACATTGAAGTCCAGCAGAGCGATCTTTACGCCCTTTTTGGCCATTTCCTTGGACATAGTGCCGCAGATGATGCCGCCTGCGCCGGTGATAACGGCCACCTGGCCGGAAATATCAAAGTTTACATTGTACATTTTGAATTCCTCCTATAAATTAGACAGTATAGCCTAGGTCTACCATTTCAATATTGCCGTTGGGGCAGCGGTTGAAGCACATGCCGCAAGCCACGCACTCTTCCTTGCGGATGTGCATGGTGTCTGCATCGATGACTTCGGGAGCGAAGTCGGTGCAGATGGTCTTACACAGCTGGCAGCCTTCGCCGCAGCCGCAGTTCAGACAACGGGAAGCTTCCTTCTGTGCCTCTTCCTCAGTCATCACACGCTCAGGGTTGTCGAAGCCTGCGATACGCTCGGATGCGGGGGCGTTCAGATTCAGCTTATTGCTATCTTTCTTCAAGTAGCCGGTGCGCTGACGGACGATTTCTGGGTTGACAGTCTTGGTGGCGGGAACGCCCTCCAAGGTAGCAGCCTCACCACGAATGTCCTTGTCAATGACAGCGGCGGCATTCTTACCGGCGGCGATGGCGGTGATCACATTAGCACCACGGACCATATTACCGCCTGCGTACAGGCCGTCAATGCTGGTCTTGCCGTTTGCAATCTTCACAAAGCCGTTCTTGACCTCTACATTGCCCAGCACCTCAGCGTCAGCAACATAGTCGTTGGCAACGATAACCTGACCGCAGGGGATATTCATGGCGATACCGCCACGCTCCACGCTGACTGCGTCAGCGGAAATAGCGGTAACATTGGCGCTGTCCAGCAGAACCACGCCCTCTTCCTGAGCCAATGCCAGAGTCTCCTGATCGGCACTGCCCTTGCCGTAAGCGGTGGGCCACAGCAGATTCACATGCTTGGCACCCAGACGGACAGCGGTACGGGCGGCATCCATAGCGGCGAAGCCCTTGCCGATGACGGCAACTGTTTCAGCAATCTGGACTTCCTCGCCGTAATTCACGGCTTTCAGCAGTTCCAGAGCGTCCAGCGCGTTTTCAGCACCGGGGATGGTGGATGCTACCTTCTTGCCATTGCCGATGGCGGCAAAAATGGCCTCAAAACCCTCATTTTTCAGGGATTCGATGGTGAAATCCTTGCCCAGAGCCTTACCGAAGGCGAATTTCACGCCCTGCTCGGCCAGAGTATTGACTTCCTCAGCCAGAACATTCTTGTCCAGCATGTAGTTGGGCATGCCATAGGCCACCTTACCGCCGGCGAAGACTTCCTTCTCGAAAACGGTCACATCATAACCGCCCTTGCGCAGCTCAGCGGCGCAAGCCATACCGGCAGGGCCGGCACCGATGACGGCCACCTTGTGTCCGTTGGGTTCAGCGGCTGCCCATGCAGGCGTCCAGCCTTGCGCACGGCCGTATTCCAGCACGAAACGCTTGAGTTGGCGGATCTTCACGGGAGAATCGTATGTACTGCGGATGCAGGCATCCTCGCAGGGATGGTTGCACACCAGCG
The DNA here is from genome assembly GCA_045656525.1 of Faecousia sp. GTDB lineage: Bacteria > Bacillota > Clostridia > Oscillospirales > Oscillospiraceae > Faecousia. The sequence goes on from JAZORJ010000163.1 coordinate 2,352, forward strand.
CACAGATATTTTGCAGAGGATTCTTGCCGGTGATCAGGTCAAATGCCTCACGATACTCACCCTTGGCAATCTTCTGAATGTAAGCCTGCGTAGGTACATGGTGGGGACAAGCGGATTTACAGGGAGCAGACAGATTGGGCTCCTTGACACGGGCATAACCGGCAAAGATGGTCACATCGTTGGCGGTACGCACTTCGGGAACCACCAGACCACGCATCTGAGCCAGATCGGTGTAGCCATGCTCTTGCATGTACTTGTCCAGACCCTCGATCATGGGGCGGCAAATGTCGTAACCGGAGATCAGGGTTTCTGCACAGACACCCAGCAGGTTGCCGCCGCAGAGAATCATTTCCACAGCATCACGCCAGTCGGTGATGCCGCCGGCGGCCATAATGGGCGCATCCATACCGCAGACCTTGCGGATTTCATAGGTATCACGCTGTGCAAGGGGTTTCAGCCACTTACCGCAGTGACAGCCCATGGAAATTTCCTTTTGCAGGTGGTAGAAAGCCTTACCGGGATCGTCAATGTCGATGGGGGGCATACCCAGACGGTTGCCCGTGCCGCCAACGGCATCCGCGCCGGCTTCGTACAGAGCCTTTGCCACCTTTGCAATCTGACCGCCCTCGGGGGTCAGCTTCACGAACAGAGGAATGGAAATGGCATTTTTGACGGCACGGCAGATCTCTGCGGCCACATCAGCCTGCTGACCCATGCTTGCGCCGGTCTGCTTCTTGGCAGAAGCGTTGCCGCCGGAGGTCATTTCCACATTGTAGCTCATGTTGGGGCAGCACATATTCAGCTCGATGATGTCTGCACCGGCCTTTTCAAATTCCACGGCCATGTTGACCCAGCCGTCCACGCCATTGTCACCGGCATAGGTGATATTGGCCATCAGCAAAAGATCGTGCAGATGGGGCTTTGCATCCCGGATCAGCTGCAAACCCTCTTGGAAGGTCAGACGCTTTTCGGCAGTAAATGCCAAAGCATCCCGATCCTTAAACAGAGAATAACGGGGCTTGCGGTTGATGTAGGGTGCGGGGTCGATGCTGAGCTTGATAGACGCTGCCGCCCAGCCGGTGCGCTCAATTTCAATGAGCTGACGAACCGACTTGGTGGTAGGACCGGAAGCCACGAAGAAGGGGTTTTTAAAGGTAACCCCACCGATCGTAACCGGGATCCGGATATCCTTGGGAGTCTGTTTCATGGATTAACCCTCCATTTTGTCGTTCTTAACGTTAACGCCTTCCTTGGCAGATTTGTAGATGAGGTTGATAACACGCAGAGCTTCCAGACCGTCGATGCCACGCAGACCGATCTGTGCATCCTTGCCGGCGATGGCGGAGTCTACAAAGTGGTTGATCTCGCCGCAGTAGCCCAGCTGATACTTTTCGTCAACAGCCACATTGGCCCAGCCGGTGGTGACTTCTGCCTTTTCGATGGTGTAGTCCAGACCGTCGATGGAGAAAGCCTGCACAGGACCACGGAAGGAAAGGTCAACCTTGATGGTGCCCCGCTCGCAGTAGATGTCCATGATGTCTTCCATGCCGCCGACGGTGACATAGTTGGCTTCCATAGTGGCGAAGGTGCCGTCTTGGAAACGCATGAATGCGCCTGCCCAGTCCTCACCTTCCATCTTCTGATGGATCAGGTTGCTCTCCAAGCCGCCGGAAGTCATAGCGGTCAGCTCTGCCCACTTGTTGTCTTTCAGAGCCAGCATGAAGCAAACGGGATGCACGCCCAAGTGAACCATACAACCGCCGCCGCAGTACTTAATGGTCTGTGCGAAGGGGCTGTGGGAGCCGGAGTGGCACTCACGGGCACGGATGTACAGCATCTTACCCAGCTGACCGCTTTCCAGCAGATCCTTTGCCTTGCGGAATGCGGGAGCGAACAGCCAGTCCTCAGCGTAGTAGATGTGCTTGCCCAGACGATTGGCGGTGTCCACCATATCCTGTGCATCTTCCACGGTGGTAGCCAGAGGCTTTTCGCAGATGATGTCCTTGCCTGCGTTCATAGCCTTGATGGCTACATCGTGGTGCAGGAAGTTGGGCATGCAGATGTCAATCAGATCGCAGTCGCACTCAGCGATGGCGGTGTTGTAGTCGTCGTAAGCGGTGTAGCCCTTGAAGCCGTAGCGGTTGGCCAGAGCCTCGATACGGCTCAGGTCCTTGTCGCAGATACCCACGATATCCACCTTGTCCAGAATACGGCTGTAACCGTCGGAATGCAGATCAGCGGAGAAAGCGGCGCCGATCAGAAGAACTCTCAATTTGCTCATAAGTATCGCTCCTTTTAATCAAACATTGGATTTTTCACGCTGGGCATCCAGACGCTTATTGCGGAAGTAGAGAATCAGGTCAGTACCGACCATAACAAAGTTCAAAATGTAGAAGAACAGAACATACCATTTTTCGGCAAATGCGGCCATGTAAGCCGGATTTAGGAATTTACCGGCGATGCCTGCAATGTAGCCAAAGAGGATCAGGCACAGAAATGCCAGACTTTTACCCTTTGTGGTGCGGGCCTTCCAGGATTTCATTACGTTCATGGGCCAAGAGGCACCAAAACTGACGATCATGATGACTTCAAGAATTTCGGACATGTTTTAGCTCCTTTTTTGTCATTGCGAGGAACCCCAAAGGGGTGACGTGGCAATCTCCCACAAGTTTTCGGAAACCTAAGGGGATTGCCACACCAGTGTGCGCACTGGTTCGCAATGACGTATTTGTTTTATAATTAAAAATAACTGTAACCGAACTTTTCCTTTGCTTCCATGTAAGCAAAGGCCTTGTTCATTTCCTCCACCGCACCCTTGGCGCAGAATTGGAAACACTTTTCGCCCTTTTCCGCGGTGGCGCATTTGCTTTCGCCCCACACGCCGGACTTGGATGCCCGGAAAAGACTGCCGTAGCTGAGATAATTTCTGGGAACATTGGGCACTTCGTCCACAGCCTTGGACATATCCACCGTTTCGGGGGCGATGGCCAGAATCATGCTGGTCTCCACCTCACCGGCGTGAAGCTCCGTGGCGGTTTCGATAATCCCCTCTTGGTACAACCGGGGGAAGAATGTGCAGATATCAATATTGACCACCATCAGCTCGGGGTTAAACTTGGCGTTCAGATCCCGGACGATGGGCGTCATAATAAAGATACCGCCGTGGCACTGCAAAATCGCCACTTTTTTGAAGCCTTGCAGTTTCAGGCTCATGATAATATCCGTCATCATGGCGTAGAAGGTGGGGGGCTCCATCCAGACACTGCCCTTTTTGCCCATCTGCTCACGGCAGGTGGAAATGGGCAGAGCCGGCAGGAGAAATCCACCGGTGAGCTCCGCTACACGGCGACCCAGCTCCGTAGCAATGGCCCAGTCGGTCATGATGGGCAGATGGGGACCGTGCTGCTCCAAAGAACCCACGGGCAGGATCGCCAATTCGGGATCCTGCGCCATGATGGTATCAGCAGATAATTTGAAAGACTCCATATTACAGAATCTTGGAAGCGGCAGCCTTATCCAGATACAGACCGGCGTTGGGGTGCTGACGCAGGATGGAAGCGGGGCACTCGGTGGTCACAGGGCCACGGGTAGCGCCGTAAACAGCGTTGGCCTTACGGTCGGTGGGAACCACGCAGACAGCGTTGGGCACGCTCATGATGAAGGACATGGTCAGAGTCATAGCGTACTTGGGAACGGCATTGATGTTGGGGAAGCAGCCGTCGTTGACCTGCTGCTGACGGCAAACATCGTCCAGCTCCACGATCTTGACCATCTTGGGGTCGTTGAAGTCTGCAACAGCGGGATCGTTGAAAGCCATGTGGCCGTTCTCACCGATGCCCAGCAGGATCAGGTCGATGGGGTACTTCTTCAACAGCTCAGCGTACTCAGCACACTTAGCCTCAGCTTCGTCTTCCTTGCACAGCAGGAAGTGCAGCTCCATGAAGGGAACCTTGTCGAAAATGGCGCGGCGCAGCCAAGTGCCGAAGCCGGCGGGCTCGCTGGCGTCGATGCCGATGTACTCATCCTGATGGAAGCCGCGGACCTTGGTCCAGTCCACATCCTGTTTCAGCAGGCTTTCCAGCATATCGTTCTGAGAGGGAGCGGCGGCAAACACCACATTGGCAACGCCGTTCTTGGCGATTGTCTCGTTGATGATGCGGGCGGCTTCTTCGCCGGCCTTGACACCCATCTCCTCGCGGGTGTTAAAAATGTAAACGGGCAGGTTTTCGACTTTCTGGGTGATGATTTCCATGATAAAAGACTCCTTTTTTTCATTTGTTTTTCCCTTGCGGGACAGTCAGATGACGAAAAAACCATAGTTACGCATCTTATGCTTAAATAATACCATATATTGTCTGCGGTTTTCAACCCATATTTTTTTGTTTTTTCTCCGTTTCGCAAACAAAAATCGCCACACCGGGCAACCCTGTGTGGCGATTGGCTTATTCTTCGTATTTCTTGGGAACGGGGGTGACGATGGGCTTACCGTCCCGGTCAACCAGAACACACAGTCCGCCGCCGTAGCCACCGCTGTGATACAGGTAATTCACACCGGTTTCCCGATCCACCCAAATTTCATTACTGCCGAAAGCTCCGTCACAGGAGATCTTTACAAAACGCTTCTCTTTTTTCATCGATTACTTCTTTGTTCCCTCGACGATGCCGTTGGCCAAGCCCACCAGACCCTGCATTTCGCTGGGGATGATAATCTTGGTTGCCTGACCGTCGGCCACCTTCTGCATGGCTTCAATGGCTTTCAGCTTCAAAACGCTGTCGCTGGGGGCTTTTTCGTTCAGCAGAGCCAGAGAATCGGCCAGAGCCTTCTGCACGGCCATGATTGCCTGCGCTTCACCGTCTGCCTTCAAGATGGCGGCTTCCTTGGCGGCCTCTGCCTTCAAGATGGCGGCCTGCTTTTCCGCGTCTGCCTTCAAAATAGCGGATTCCCGTTCGCCTTCTGCCAGCAAAATGGCGGATTTCTTCTGACCCTCGGCCTGCAAAATAGCCTGACGGCGGTCACGCTCGGCCTTCATCTGCTTTTCCATAGAAGACTGAATGTCAGCGGGGGGCAGAATGTTTTTCAGCTCCACACGGTTGACCTTGATGCCCCAAGGATCGGTGGCCTCGTCCAAAATGGCACGCATCTTGGTGTTGATGATGTCACGGCTGGTCAGGGTCTGATCCAGTTCCAGATCGCCGATGATGTTACGCAGGGTGGTGGCGGTCAGAGTTTCCATAGCGGCCATGGGCTGCTCCACACCGTAGGTGTACAGCTTGGGGTCGGTGATCTGGAAGTACACAACGGTGTCGATCTGCATGGTAACATTATCCTTGGTGATAACGGGCTGCGGGGGATAATCGTGCACCTGCTCTTTCAGGGACACCCGACGGGCGATGCGGTCAATAAAGGGTACTTTGAAGTGCAGACCCACGCCCCAAACGGCTTGGAATGCACCCAGACGCTCAATGACATACGCCCGGGACTGCTGGACAACGGCAATGTTGGAAATGATGATCATCAAAAGAATCACAACGATTGCGCCAATAACATAAAGTTCCATAAATTTACCTCCTGAACAAAATAAGATTACATATTAAAAATACATATAAAGATGATAATGGAAAGGACGATGGACACGATGCCGCTGAAACGCTCTATTTTGATATATGTTTCGCTGGGTTCAAAGTCCGTAAAACGCCAGTGTTCCCGCCGATAGATGGTTTCTTCGGGTTTTGCGACGCGAATAATTCCGATGACCAGAAGAAATAAACCCAGTATCCAGTATACGGCTTCGACCATATCACACCTCTGCCTTTTCGGCTACCGGCGTGACAAAGGCCTTAACTCCCTCAATTTTATCCACCTTGACCAGTGTACCCTGCGGGATGTTCTCGCCGGAGGTACTCCGGGCGGTCCATTCCATAGCGCCCAGCTTCACCTGCCCCTGTGCGCTGATGTTGTTGATATCAGCGGTGACCAAACCGGTTTGACCGACAATGCTGTCCACATTGGTCTTGGTGATTTTCGGTGTAAAATATTTCTGGACGATGGGCCGCAAGCTGGCAAGCAGGATGATGGAAACCGCGAAGAAAATCACAATTTGCAACCAAAGCTCTGCGCCGCAAAGCTCCGCGATCAAAGCGCCCAGCGCGCCGGCGGCGAACCAAAGAGAGACCATGGTAACAGACTGGGATTCCGCAACGAGAAATACGATCATCAAAACCAGCCAAACAATCAGATACATAAGTATTCCTCCTCTCATCTGATTTTATCTGTATGATACCAAGAAAATGCGAAAAAGTAAAGCAGGAACACAGTATTGCATTCTTGGTTGGGGTTGCCCCCTTTGTCTTGTGGCAAGATGATAATATCATATGGTCACATGATTGTCAAGGGTAATTATTTAATTATTTCAAAATATTTTTAAAACGCCCCCGGGGAAGAAAAAAGCGGTCTGCTCAGGCAGACCGCTTAGTATTTACCGATGAGAGCCCATGAAGAACAGAGCCAGCGTGCCGGGACCGGAGTGGGATCCGATCACCGCACCGGTATAACCGATGAAAACTTCCTTTACGCCGCATTTTTCTTTCAAGATGCCTGCCAGATACTCCGCATCCTCTATGCAGTCGCCGTGGCAGATGAACATGGTGCTGTTGTCGTAGCCTTCGCCCAGCTCCGCAGCCTTTTTGGCCAGTGCCTCAATGGAGGCCTTGCGGCCGCGAACCTTGGAAACATTGATCAGATGACCCTCGTCATCCACATGCAGGACGGGCTTGATTTGCAGCATCGTGCCCACCAGCGCGGTGGCGGCGCTCACCCGTCCGCCCCGTTTCAGATACATCAGATCATCCACGGTAAACCAGTGGCACAAATTCAGACGATTTTCTTCCACCCAAGCGGCCAGCTCCTCAATGGACATGCCGGAATCCCGCATTTTACAGGCGTACCAAATCAAAAGACCCTGACCCAAGGATGCCGCCAGAGAGTCCACGACCAGAATTTTTCTCTCGGGATACTTTTCCTTTAATTCCTCTGCGGCGATGACAGCGGACTGGTAGGTGGTGGACAGGCCGGAGGAAAAGGTAACGGTCAGCACATCCTTGCCCTCGGCGAGTGCT
>JAZORJ010000164.1:0-2043 GCA_045656525.1 Faecousia sp.
CGGCTATCTGTGTCAGAAAACCGCATTGGAGGCCTGTGAGATTCTGGAAGAAGCGGGAGCTGTCTGCTGTCAAAGTAACTGCGAATTTGTCAACAGAGCCAACCTCTTCCGCGTTCCCATCCGGGCGGTATTTCGTGGCGCAGCCAGATATAACGATCTGGAAGAATTGCCCCAGTATACCGTCATGGTCGGATCCCTTCCTTTGCCCCATGTCTGCGGTTTTACCGCACAACAGGCATTGAAAGGATCGACTACGCCTTTGCAGGATGCGCCTTGGGAAATCACCGTGGAAGAATTTCTCCCTTGGGGTGTAGAAGATTCGTTGGAAGCAGAAAATCCTTTTACCATAGATCTTCGCTGCAACGGCGTTACCGAGCGGTTTGATGACTGCGTCTGGATTGAACGGAAGCGCATTGCCGAGGAATTGGGAATTCGGCAAATCCGCAAGGCCAAAGCCGATTCAAGATTATTCACTGCATAAGGGAGCCCGCCGAAAGGCGGGCTTTTTTATGTATCCGGACAGAAAAAAAACTTTCGCAAAGTTGCCTGCACCCCCTTGCGTTTGTCACAGTTTTAGGATAACATATACTAAGAAAATCCAAGATGGAAAGGAATTCAATTATTATGATCAAAGTAGACATTTCCAATGTATGGGGTCAGCTGTCCCTGCCGGATCTTCTGGCTGTGGAACAGGAAGTTGCCGCCGCCCATCAGACACTGACTGACGGCACCGGTGAAGGCAACGACTTTTTGGGTTGGCTGGATCTTCCCACCGAGAATGAAACCGAAGAAATGAAACGCATCCAGAAGGCTGCGGATTGGATCCGTGGCAACAGCGATGTATTCGTGGTTGTTGGCATCGGCGGCAGCTATCTGGGACCCCGGGCTGCTATTGAGCTGATGCAGGGCTGCAATCACAACATCGGCAAGGGCAAGGGTAATCCTCAAATCTATTTTGCCGGCAATACCCTGTCCACTCGGGCATGGAACGAGCTGCAACGGCTGCTGGAAGGCAAGGACTTCTCTCTGGCAGTGATCTCTAAGTCCGGTACCACTACCGAGCCTGCCATCGCATTCCGGGCGCTGAAATGGATGCTGGAACGCAAATACGGCACCGACGGCGCCAGCAAGCGTATCTTCGCCATTACCGACCCCGCCAAGGGCGCTCTGCGTCAGATGGCTACCGAAGAAGGCTGGGAGAGCTTCGTCATCCCCCCTGCTGCCGGCGGCCGTTTCTCCGTGCTGACCGCTGTGGGTCTGCTGCCTATGGCAGTAGCAGGTATCGACATCCGCAAGGTGATGAAGGGCGCATACGACGCCAAGATGCAGTACAACTATGTCCGCTCCTTTGAAAATCCCGTTTGGCTGTATGCCGGCGTACGGAATCTGCTGTACCGTCACGGCAAGACCACCGAAATCATGGCCTCTTGGGAGCCCGGCTACAAGATGATGGGCGGCTGGTGGCAGCAGCTCTTCGGCGAGTCCGAGGGCAAGGACGGCAAGGGCATTTTCCCTGTTTCTGTGGAATTTACCGCCGATTTGCACTCTCTGGGTCAGATGATCCAGCAGGGCGAGCGGAATATTTTCGAGACCATGATCCGCTTTGATGCTCCCGAAAAGGTCGCTGTGGTGGGTTCTGACGCTAAGAATCTGGACGGTCTGAACTATCTGGCCGGTAAGCAGCTGGACTTTGTGGATGAGCAGGCTTATTTGGGCACTTTGGCCGCGCATGTGGATGGCGGCGTTCCGGTCATCACCATGGACATGGGTGAGCTGACCAACGAAAAGCTGGGCGAAATGTTCTATTTCTTCGAACTGGCTTGCGGTGTATCTGCCTATATGCTGGGCGTGAACCCCTTCAACCAGCCCGGTGTGGAATTCTACAAGCGCAATATGTTCCAGCTCCTGGGCAAGCCCGGCTACGAAAAGTAAAAAACTTTGCAAATCCTATAAATAGGTATTGCAAAAGCAGCGGCTAACTGGTAAAATACTTGTATATCAAGCAAGGAGGTTATTCCTATGATTAATGTGATTATGGGCCTG
>JAZORJ010000165.1:0-2242 GCA_045656525.1 Faecousia sp.
CTTCACGACCGGTTCTACTAAGAAGGACATCCGTGTTGAGATCTGCTCCAAGTGCCACCCTTTCTATACCGGCAAGCAGAAGCTGGTTGACACCGGTGGACGTGTTGACCGTTTCAACAAGCGTTTCGGCCTGAAGTAAGACAGAAGTCCGCACTGCGTTTTGCGTAGTGCGGACTTTTATTTTTTGAAAATACTGTCCGTATTGCGCAAATTATGGTACAATATAAATAATATGTGTTTGCGCTTTTGGAGGAAAAATGGAATCTACTTTTGAAACGAAACAGGAACGGGCGGTGCTGGTTGGCCTGAATGCGGATTGCTTCCGTGCGGATCAGACTGCCACCGACGAAACAATAGAAGAACTGGAAGCTCTTTTGGAAACCGCCGGCGGTTTTTGCACCGGAAAAATCCTGCAAAATCGCCATACTCCGGATTCCCACAGCTTTATCGGTGAGGGCAAGGCACAGGAAGTGCGGATGCTGGTGAAAGCCACAGAATCCAACATGGTGGTCTTTGACAACGAGCTTTCTCCCGGCAATATCCGGGCATTGGAAGAAATTATCGGTGTAACTGTGCTGGATCGCAGTGCGCTGATTCTGGATATTTTCGCCCAGCGTGCCAAGACCAAGGAAGGCCGATTGCAGGTGGAGCTTGCTCAGTATAAGTATTTGCTTCCCCGGTTGTCCGGTATGGGCAAGAGCCTATCCCGTCAGGGTGGTGGTATCGGTACCCGTGGCCCCGGCGAAACCAAGCTGGAATCCGATCGCCGGCATATCCGGGAGCGGATTGCAAGACTCCAAAATGAGCTGGATCAGGTGGGCCAAGTGCGGATGGTTCAACGGGAACGGAGAATGAAGAATTCCGTGCCGGTGGTGGCCATTGTCGGTTACACCAATGCCGGAAAGTCCACTCTTTTGAATAAACTCACCGATGCGGGCATTCCCGCCAACAATCGGCTGTTTGATACGCTGGATACCACTTCCCGGCAACTGACAGTTTCCGACAATTTGGATGTGGTTCTCACCGACACCGTCGGTTTTATTGCGAAACTGCCCCACCATCTGGTAGAAGCCTTCCACGCAACATTGGAAGAGCTGGAATATGCGGATCTTCTGCTTCATGTGATCGATGCATCCGACGAGAACCGGGAGGACCACATTGCCGTTGTGGACAAGCTGATCGGGAAACTGGCAAAGCCGGAAACGCCGGTTCTGCGGTGCTATAACAAGGCGGATCTGGTGGAAAAAACGGATATTCCCATTGGGGAAGATGTTGTGGCTATCTCCGCCAAAAGCGGCGCAGGGATGGATGAACTGAAAACCGCCATTGAAAAGGCTTTGGGTCACAGCCGTCACCATGTGGTGGTGACTTTGCCGTACTCTATGGGCGGCATGGTGGAAACGCTCCACAGCAGCGCACAGGTGCTGAATGTGGATTATACCGCCGAGGGAATCCAAGTGGAAACCATTGTGGATCCCATTTTGTACGGAAGATTGCGAGAATATATCACGAAGGAGTGCTGATTCTTGGACGAATACCTGGTACCCACCGGATTCGGTGAAGACGAATTTATAGAGAAAAAATCCCGCTTCATCGGTAGGGTCTGGTTGGTAGAGACCGAGGAGGAGGCACAGGAGAAAATCCAGCAGATGAAGCGTCAGCATTACGATGCGACCCACAACTGTTGGGCCTACATCATCAAAGACGGTCCTGCTCGATTCTCCGATGACGGAGAACCCGGCGGCACAGCCGGAAACCCCATGATGCAGGTGCTGCAAAAAGAGGGGCTTTATAATGTTGTATGTGTGGTTACCCGATATTTTGGCGGCACCCTCTTAGGTGCAGGTGGACTGGTTCGTGCTTATACCAAAGGCGCGAAAATTGCCGTCAATGCCGCAGGAAAATCCATGAAACGGGTGTGGTCGGTGCTGTATGTGCCCTGCCCGTATACCTTCTATGAACGGGTGAAGCTGGAAGTGGCTGCTTTCGGCGGTATCATCCGCAAAACGGATTTTACATCAGAAGTGGAATTGGAAATTCTTGTGGCGGAGAATCAGGTGCAGTCGTTTTTGGATCGGCTTACGGATATGAGTGCTGCCACCATGGAAGGCATGGAAATTGCCAAGGAATACCGGGCATTTCCAATAGAAACCTGCGAAAATGCAGAATAATTTTATTGCAATGACTTGGCAGATTAGCAAATAATGTGATATAATGAATTAATTTATCAGAAAGGAGGCGT
>JAZORJ010000166.1:0-2757 GCA_045656525.1 Faecousia sp.
CCCAAGCTTGCGCAGGCTCTGCTGAACCGTGGAATCAGCGAACAGATCGTACAGGATATTTATTGGAACAATGCTATGGGAGTGATGGAAAAATGTTGTATGTAACTACCCGTAATAAATTTGATACCTACACCGCATTCAAAGCAAATCAGTCTGACAGAGGTCCGGACGGCGGACTTTACCTGCCCTTCCGGATGCCGGAACTGACCAAGGAGCAAACAGAAGCGTTTGCCCGGCAGCCCTTCTGCCAGCGTGTTGCGGACATGGTTAATCTGTTTTTCGGCACACAGCTCACGGCGTGGGATGTGGAGCTGTACGCAGGCAAGAACCCGGTAAAGCTGGTACCTATGAGCCACCGCATTCTCGTGGCGGAAACTTGGCGCAATTACGATCAAGACTACGCCCGCTTTGCAAATCGTTTGGCAGCCCGGATTTGCGGTGACAGCGACAATATACGCAAAGCTACTTCTTGGGTGGGCATTGCCATTCGCATTGCCATGCTGTTCAGCATTTTTGCAGAACTGCCCCTAACCGGTACGACCTTGGATATTGCGTTGGCAACCGAGGATTTTTCTGCCCCCATGGCTGCTTGGTACGCCCGGGAAATGGGTCTGCCCATCGGTAAGATCATTTGCGGACATGACCATCCCTGCGTTTGGAATTTGCTTCATCAGGGCGAGGTGCGGGCAGACAAGAACATCCCTGAGAATATGGAGCGCTTGATCGCGGCAACTTTGGGCGTGGAAGAAAATCTGCGTTTCTGTGAAATTCAGGAAAAGGGACGGATGTACGCCACAAGACTGGGCATGTTGGAGCAGCTGAGTAAGGGAATGTATGCAACCGTCAGCAGCCTAGACCGTATCAATGGGCTGATTCTCAGCGTATATCGCATGGCAGGCTATGTTATGGGCCCCCAGACAGCATTGGCTTACAGCGGTTTGCAGGACTATCGGGCAAGAACCGGTGAAACCCGGACTGCGCTGCTGTTAGCAGACAGAAGTCCTGCGGAGGATATTACGACGGTATCCGAAAGCATGGAAATGTCGGAGTACCGTCTTCGTGAAATTTTAGGAGTGTGACAAAATGGCACTTTATGCCATTGGCGATCTGCACCTGTGTCTAGGCGCACCGAAACCTATGGATGTGTTTGGCGGTGCATGGGTGGGGTACATGGAAAAACTGAAAGAGGGATTTTCTGTCATCAAGCCCGAGGATACCACCGTTTTGTTGGGGGATCTGAGCTGGGCGCTGGATTTGCAGAATGCAAAAGCGGATTTTGCATGGATCAATGAGATCCCCGGACGGAAGATCATTCTGAAAGGCAACCATGATTATTGGTGGAGCACCGTCAAAAAGTTTGACGGCTTCTGCGCGCAGAACGGATTTGAGAATTTCCATATTCTTCACAACAATTATTTTGAATATGATGGCTTTGCCATTTGCGGCACCCGAGGATGGTTTTTTGAAGAGGAACGCAGCGGACAGCACGATGAAAAAGTTTTCAAACGGGAGCTGTTGCGATTGGAAGCTTCGCTTCAATCGGCAGGAGATTTGCCGAAGATTGTCTTTTTGCACTATCCGCCTCGATACAAGGGGTACGAGTGTCCGGAGATTTTGGAGCTTTTGCAAAAATACGAGGTTCGCAACTGCTATTACGGCCACCTGCACGGCGCCAGCCACGGCCTTGCCCAAGAAGGAATGTGGGATGGCGTAAACTTCAAATTGCTGTCAGCAGACCGTTTGAACTTCCAACCTTATTGTGTAGTACCATAAAAGAAGATGTCATTGCGAACCAGTGACCGATGTCACTGGTGTGGCAATCCCCCATAATCGGTGGGGATTCCCACGCCAGTGTGCGCACTGGCTCGGAATGACAGGGGGTTGAGCAATAAGAACCGGGGATTCCCGGTTCTTTTCTTTATAAATTGAGAAAAAAGCGAAAATTTTTTAAGAAAAGGGTGGACATTTCAAGGATTCTTTGGTAAAATACTACGGCTGAAATTATAAATAGAATGGTGACAGTATGCCACCAAATAATTGGAGGACACAAAACATGACTGTTAAGAACATTGAAAAGAACGGCAATCAGGCTACCATCGTGGTAGAAATCGACAAGGAACTGATGGAGACCGGTGTGCAGAAGGCTTACTTGAAAGCCCGGAAGAACATCCAGATCCCCGGCTTCCGTAAGGGCAAGGCACCCCGTGTGCTGATCGAGAAGATGTACGGCGCCCATGTCTTTTACGAAGACGGCTTGGAAGAAATCTTCCCCGAGGTATACCAGAAGGCTGTCGAAGAGCAGGATTTGAAGGCTATCGGCCGTCCCAGCCTGACCGATATGGACATTTCCGAGGAGGGTATTGTTACCCTGACTCTGACCACCGATACTTACCCCGAGGTTACTCTGGGCGAGTACAAGGGTCTGGAAGTTGAGAAGGCTGAGGCTACCGTCACCGATGAGCAGGTTCAGGCTGAGCTGGACCGCATGGCTCAGAATGTTGCATCCACTGAGACTGTTGAGGGTGCTGCAAAGATGGGCGATACCGCCAACATCGACTTCGAAGGCTTTGATAACGGCGTTCCCTTCGATGGCGGCAAGGGCGAGAACTTCGATCTGAAGCTGGGCTCCAACTCCTTCGTTCCCGGTTTTGAGGAGCAGGTTGTTGGTATGTCCGCAGGCGAGGAGAAGGACATCGACATCACTTTCCCCGAGGATTACCACAAGGAACTGGCCGGCAAGGCTGTTGTGTTCCATGT